>JBBIHZ010000204.1:0-3707 GCA_037446735.1 Deltaproteobacteria bacterium | reverse complement strand
CCATTGTGGGAGAATCTGCGGGGGCGTTCAATATTATATCTTTGATATCTTCTCCTCTGGCCAAGGGTCTTTTTCATCGCGCTGTTTCGCAAAGCGGTGGAGTCAGGGTCAGCACGCCGCAAAAAGGCGCAGCTCATGTTGAAGAGGTCATGGCCAGGATGATGGTTAAAGAAGGGAGCGTCGCTGACGAGAAAGCCGGCCTTGCCAAAATCAAGAAAATGTCCCTGCCGGAAATAGCCGCTTATCTCCGGGCGAAAAAACCGGAAGATTTTCTGTCGGCGTATCCGGAGGGCCCGGCGGTCGGTATGATCAGCATTCCCAGTAATTTTCTGGACGGCACGATACTGCCGGCGGATATTTATCGGGCGTTTAAAGCGGGCAATTACAATAAAGTTCCAATTATGCTGGGAACAAATAAGGAGGAAGCGAAGTTGTTCTTAAGGCTTGATCCTATGTTTGCCGCGTGGGCTAAAGACGGTTCGCTTTTTGATGATCCGAAAAAAGCCGAGCTTTACACGTTGGCGGCGAAGTATCAGAGCGACGGGTGGAAAGTTATGGGTGTGGATAATCTGGCCAGGATTTTGCGCACAAATACTGACCAGCCGAATATTTACGCCTATCAGTTTTTATGGGGCGCGGGCGGCATAGAGGGCAGCGTGATGCGTCCGCCGCTCAGTTTGTTGTTGGGTGCGTGTCACGCGATGGAGATTGATTTTGTCTTCGGCACGGAAAAAACATCTCTGGGGCCGTACGCTTTTTCTACAAAAAACCGCCCCGGCCGTATTGCCTTGTCTGACGCGATGATGGATTACTGGTCGCAGTTTGCCCGCAGCGGCAATCCCAACCGCGATGGTTCCGGCTTGTCCTTATGGCAACCGTGGGCCAATGCCAAGGGAGAGCCTAAGACAATTTTGTTGAATGCCGATTATGAAAATATCAAAATTGAAATGTCCAATATGGAATTGACTAATGCGGATATTGAAAAGGCGTTGAAAAAAGAATCGCGGAGAAAAGAAATAAAGCCTTTCTGGGATAATTCACGGTTCCGGACAGACGCGAAACGATAAAATAAACAACTGAAACGTAAATCATAATCATGGAACCGCGCCGGAGCAATGGCGCGGTTCCATGACCTCTGAACAAAATTAATTATTGAGCAATTATCAGCAAAAATTAATCGCGATAAATAATTCTTCGTAAAGGAGGGAATCAGTAATGAAGATAAAATGGTATGGACACGCGGCATTTAAAATAACAACGGATAAAGGGATCGGAATGATCATCGATCCTTATGAGCCGGGCGCTTATAACGGAGCGCTTTCTTACGGCAAAATTGATGAAGAAGCGGATATCGTTCTGACCAGCCATGATCACGCTGATCATAATTACATAAAAACCATCGCGGGCGAATACACGCTCATTGATAAAGCGGGCGAATATGATCTCCAAGGTATAAAGATAAAGGCGTTTTCCTCATTCCATGACGCGACATCCGGAAAAGAAAGAGGCGGCAATTTAATTTTTGTTATTGCGGCAGATGATTTGACGCTGGTGCACACCGGTGACATCGGCCATGATCTTGACGCCGATATGCTTAAGAAAATTGGCAAGGTGGATATTGTTTTGCTGCCGGTAGGTGGCTTTTTTACAATCGATGCCTCCCAGGCGGCGAAAATGATTTCCACGCTAGCCCCGCGCTTAACCATTCCCATGCATTACAAAACGGATAAATGTGGTTTTCCCATCGCGCCGGTGGAAGAATTTACCAAGGGTAAAAATAACGTGCGTGTTTTGGACAAAGAGGAAGTAGAAATCAGAAAAGAAAATTTACCGGCACAGACGGAAGTGCTTGTTCTGCGGCATGCTTTATGATAAGCGCCTCTCTATGAAATTTTTCTCAAATTGGGAAAATATTCACTTTTGCTTTTAAAACGAAAAATTTTGAGGGGATATGAGATGGAAGTAAAAGATAAAATTGTTGTCGTTACCGGAGGGGCGAACGGAATAGGAGAGGGTTTGTGCCGGCGTTTTGCCCGCGAGGGAGCGAAAAAAGTGATTGTCGCTGATGTTGATGAGAAAAGAGCTAAGGCGGTCGCCGGCGAGATAAGCGGTGTAGCCGTGGCCTGCGACGTGCGAAAAGAGAAGGATATTGTTCAGCTAGTCAGTGACACCGAAGCCCGGTTTGGATCTATTGATCTTTTTTGTTCAAATGCGGGAATTATTCTCATCGGGGATCTGGATGTCAAAAAGGAAGATTGGCAGCGCATCTGGGAGATTAATGTTCTGTCGCATGTTTTTGTGGCGCGCGCCGTTATCCCCGGAATGATAAAAAGAGGAGGGGGATCTTTAATGATTACAGCCTCGGCCGCCGGTTTGTTGAGCCAGATTGGTTCGTTGCCTTACTCCGTTACCAAGCACGCCGCTGTCGGATTAGCTGAAAATATTTCTATTACTTTCGGAGACCGGGGAATTAAGGTGTTTGCGCTCTGTCCACAGGCAGTAAGATCGGAGATGACCAGGCAGGGCGGCGGCGTGGCGGCGGTTGACGGGCTGATGGAGCCGGAGCAGTTGGCTGATGAGGTGATAAAAGGGTTAAAGCGCGAAGAATTTTTAATTTTGCCTCATCCTGAAGTAAAAACATATATGCAGCGAAAAACAGCGGATTATGACCGCTGGCTTCTGGGCATGCGCAGGTTGCAGGCGCGTTTCATAGCCGGAGCTCCCTTAAAAAATTAATAAACAAGAGTAACGGAAATTAAAAAAGACAAAATTGATGAATTGCTGAAGCCGGAAGACATTAATCGGGAAGCAATGATGAGTAAAGAAGGTAAAAGTGTCTTTATTGATAGAGAGGGGGATTTTGGCGATCTTCTGAAGAAAAATGATAGAATCGTTGCTCTCGTCTATGCCTCATGGTGCCCCTTTTGCCGCAATTTTTTACCCGTTTTCGAGAAATATGCCGATGCGGGTGAGTTGGGTTTTGTTCGCGTTCAGGATGACCAGGAGCGCATAGGCGAAAAATATGCCGTGGATATTTTCCCCACGGTTCTCTTTTTTGATAAAGGTAAGATTGCTAAACGGCTTGATGGAGAACCTGGTGTGGGATTGAGCGAAAAACAGCTGGCCGATTTTGTCAAAACCTGCCGCGCTTAACGGCGGCAACTCCCCCTGCTCTGGCAAAAATTTGACAATTTTTTCTTTCGTGCCTAGACTAGAATCAATTGGTATTTTTTATTTGCGCGTGATTTATATGCGCAAGTTAGCTTTTTGTGTCTAAAATATTGATAATACATATACTTGAGGAGGCGATAAGCGATGGCCTTAATGACCGGCAAACAATATGAAGATAGTTTGCGCAAAATGAAATTCAAGGTCTATTTGATGGGCGAGAAGGTGGATAATCCAGTGGATCACCCCATAATCAGGCCTTCGATGAATTCCGTAAAAATGACTTATGAACTGGCGCACGATCCGGCGCATGAAGACCTGATGACCGCCAAATCAAATCTGGACGGAAAAAAAGTCAACCGTTTCTGTCATCTGCATCAAAGCACGGAAGACCTGGTGAAAAAAGTCAAGATGCAGCGACTTTTGGGGCAGAAAACCGCCTCTTGCTTTCAGCGCTGCGTCGGCATGGACGCGATGAACGCGGTGGATAGCGTCACCTGTGAAATGGATCAGAAATTGGGCACCAAATATCATGAACG
>JBBIHZ010000203.1:2157-3750 GCA_037446735.1 Deltaproteobacteria bacterium | reverse complement strand
AAAGATGCGGCTTAAACATCAACCGGTGAAGGACCGACTGTCCGGAAAGATGCTAACTTTTACATATAAAGAAATAAAATCCTAACATCGCGCCCTACAAGGAATTGTGCTCCGCCTTGCTACGCACAATCCTGTAAGCTTTGCGTTAACTAATCAAACGGCTTTTCCCGGTCGAAGTCCGGCGTCAGCCTATATTCGTTCACTTCCTGAATAAAAAGATTCTTGAAGCCAAGTTGTAAAGCGCAGTCCAGAACCTGCCGGTATTCGTCTCCGGTAATCCGGCGGGACAAAAGCGTATAACAGCGCACCCGAGGCGTCGGTGAATACTGGGACATCAGGCTGATCGTAACGTTCACTGATATTTCCTTTTTAATTAGCTTAAATACTTCTTTTGAATTTTCGATTTTTCCCGGTAATACCAGATGCCGCACAATCACGCCTTTTTTCGCCACGCTATTTTCCGTTTCCAGCTCATCACCCACCTGGCGCACCATTTCTTTTAATGAATCCAGCGCGAAGACTGGATACCCGGGCGCGGTGGAATATTCCACGGCCACATCCTCCATGCCGTATTTGAAATCCGGCAAATAAATCTCCACCAGGCCGTCAAGCATTTTGATCACATCCGGATTTTCGTAACCACCGCAGTTATAGACAAAAGGCACTTTCAATCCTCTGGCGCGCGCTAAAACAAGCGCCTCCATAATCAGCGGCGTCTGCGGCGTGGGCGTGACCGGCTCGACGTTATGGCAGCCGCGGTTCTGCAAATCCAGCATGACCTCCGCCATTTGTTCCACGGAAAGTATCTGGCCGGAGACAGTCTGTGAAATCTGATAATTCTGGCAATAGATGCAACCCAGGTTGCAGGACACATGAAAAATTGTTCCCGCCCCACGTTGTCCCGATAAAGGCGGCTCTTCCCCGTGATGCGCCAGAGCGCAATCAACAATTATCCGGTCGGGCAGCCGGCAATAACCGAGCTCTCCCCGCGTCCGGTCAACACGGCAGGCGCGCGGGCAGAGCACGCAGTTTTTATACATTTCTTTTAGTTTATGGATTTTTTCTTCCGCGGGCAGCAATAATTTTCGGTCCAAATAATTTTAAATTTATAATTTTTTAACCGTGTTTTTGATTTTGCCGCTTTCGACAAGCTCCAGAAATTCTTCACCAAGCGGCGCGGCCAGTTCCACGGCCTTGCGCCAGTTTTGAATTCTGGTTTCCTGATCGTCTATGTAGGCGAGAAAATCCTCCCGCTCGGGAATTTTTTTGTTGGGAAGTTTTTCGATGAAACTCTCCGCTGGATAAACCATCAGCACGTTGCCCAGTGTTTCGGCATCCGGCGTGCGTTTTTTCAGGCATTTATCCAGCCAGCCGGGAATGATTCTTTCCTGGTGGTGGAAAAATAAAACGGTCTCGTTTGGCTGCGCGGCAAACTGATGCGCCAGGTGATAGTCAATCAGTCCTCCGTCGCGGTAGGTGCCGCGGCGCGCCCCGTAAATATTTTTCACTCCGGTCACAACCAGCGGAATCGCGCCGGAGGCCATCACCGCGTGTTTAAAATCAAGCTCGTTCACTGCGAGATGCGCATCTTCG
>JBBIHZ010000203.1:0-2141 GCA_037446735.1 Deltaproteobacteria bacterium | reverse complement strand
CTGTATCCCGGCTGTAGGCAAAAATACGGCGGCTTGGAACCGTCATAAAAGACAACCCGTTCGGCAAAAAGATAGATATTATTGCGACTCAGACAATTGAGTAAAAAACAGGCGGCCAGGCCGATTCTCTGGATAAACTTCGCGTCTAAAGAAACAAGATGGCGCGCGCGGGCGGCAATAATCGCCAGGCGATATTTTTTATTGTTCAGGGCAAAAGGCAGCGCGTCGTCTTCCAGGTAATCATCAATGAGGTCTCTGAATTTTTCCAGCACGCTTTGCGGCGTGTCTTTGCGGTAATATCTTGTGTTGACATAGCCTTCTAAAAGCCGCTGGTAGCTTTGCAGTGCCTGCGGCTGCGTCCAGGCGGCAAAACGCCATGCTCCCGCGGAAGCGCCGATAAGATTCACGGCGCGCGACCTTCCCAGGTATCCGCCTTTGAGCATGGTCTGATCAAAACCGCTGGCCAAAAGCCAGCGCGGGCCTGTGGCCGCGCCAAAATAAGAGGAGATGGAATTTAAATTAAAACTTCCGTCTTTGATCGCTTTATAAACATGTTTTCCGGCTTTAACTTTTATCTGGCTCATTTTATCCTTCTTTCAGTGGGCAAAGTCCTTGACACGCAATTTTTTGTCCTGTAAATACAAATCGACTTTGCCTCATCGGCGGCGAAAAGCTCTTTAAAAGAGCGCGCTATGCTGCGGCGAACGAAGCGGTTTTTATCAGTAATCGAAAATAATGCAAGCGCATTTATTCTTTTCGCGGCAAGGATATACTCCATGGATATAAAAAATTCAATAAAACAAATCGCGCAAAATGCTCAAGCTGCATCGCGCCGGCTTGCCCGCGTACCGACAAATGCCAAAAACGACGCCTTGCTGAAAATGGCGGACACGCTTACGGCAAAAAGCGATTTCCTGATAAAGGAAAACGCCAAAGACCTGGCGCGCGCCGGAGAGGCGGGGCTTTCCGCCGCGATGATTGACCGGCTGACGCTGAAAAAAGCGACCATTGCCGCCATGGCGCAAGGTTTGCGTGAGGTTGCCGCGCTGCCGGATCCCGTAGGCAAAATCACTTCCATGTGGCGTCGTCCCAACGGTCTTGTGGTCGGGCGCATGCGCATTCCGCTGGGGGTTATCGGCATAATATACGAATCGCGCCCCAATGTCACGGTGGACGCCTCCGCCTTATGCCTGAAAGCGGGCAACGCCGTGATTCTGCGAGGCGGCTCCGAAGCGATAAATTCCAATCTGGCGATTGCTTCTCTCCTGCAAGAAGTCTTGGGCAACAGCTCTATCCCCTCGGAGGCGGTGCAGGTTATTCCTTTTACCGATCGTGAGGGTGTTTCCGCCCTGCTGCAGATGGATGAACATATCGATCTGATTATTCCCCGCGGCGGCGAAGAACTCATTCGCGCCGTGGTCGCCCAATCCAAAATTCCGGTAATCAAGCATTACAAAGGCGTCTGCCATATTTTCGTGGACAAAGATGCTGATTTGGATATGGCGGTGGACATCACCTTCAACGCCAAAGTCCAGCGCCCCGGTGTCTGCAACGCGCTGGAAACTCTGCTGGCGCATAAAGATATCGCCGCGGAATTTCTGCCACGAGAGGCGGAAAAACTGCGGAAAGCAGGCGTCACCATCAGAGGGTGTGAACAAACAAGAAAAATTCTTAAAAACATCGAAGCGGCAACAGAGGATGACTGGCACGCGGAATATCTTGATTTGATTCTGGCGGTCAAAGTTGTGGATGATATCGACGACGCCATAGCACATATCGAAAAATACGGCTCCTTGCACACGGAATCGATTATCACCAAAGATTACGCCAACGCGCAGCGATTTTTAAATGAGGTCAACTCTTCCACCGTAGTGGTCAATGCCTCCACCCGTTTCAGCGACGGCTTTGAACTGGGCATGGGCGCGGAAATAGGCATTTCCACAACCAAGCTGCACGCCTTCGGGCCGATGGGCCTGGAAGAACTGACGACAACCAAATTCATTATTTACGGCAACGGCCAGGTGCGCGCATGAAATGGGGACTGCTCGGCGGAACGTTTGACCCGATACATTTCGGGCATTTGCGCGGCGCAGAGGAAATCATGGGGATATTCGGCCTTAACCGGATAATCTTTGTGCCTT
>JBBIHZ010000202.1:0-3760 GCA_037446735.1 Deltaproteobacteria bacterium | reverse complement strand
AAATAGGGAACGGCTGGCTGTTTGTCCTTGAATTTGGAAAACAAAAATACGAACAGCATAAAACCGGCCAGCGAGATCAGGATCATTTCAATGCGCGCCGCATTCAGGAAGACGCCTTCCGTCACCTGGCCTGGGGGAATTTCATAGGCAAACTCCACAAACTTCAGCGCGATCTGAAGACCGATGCCCGCCAGCAATCCTTCGACGAAATAGGTGGGCACCGCCTTCAGAATGTATCTTTGCCAGTTGAACTTCCATATCAAGACCTGCATGGTGGCGGTGAGAAAAACGATGAACGCCATATTTTGCAGACCGAATGTGGCGACGCCCAGTGCCAGCAAAGGCGCAAGCCCTGCCGCAATCCCGGGGCTGCCGATGTAGTTGCCGGGCCTAAACCAGGCGGTGATCCAGGCGATAAAACTGGCGAAGGCGACCGTCGCCAGCCCAACCTTGATGGGATATTCGGACATGATGGCAATGCCGATGGACAGGGCCACGGCCATCACGCCGGTAATGATTCCGGCCTGCAAGTCGCGGGCAAAATACTGGGACTGGAAAGCCGCGGAACCCGGCTTGCCCTCCGGTTCCGCGTTGCCGCCGTTTGCCGGCGAAGATGTATCAATACTTTTACTCATAATTTTTTCCCTTGTCTTTGGTTCTATCTTTTCTTAAAAGTTTGCTTTATTTGTTTCAGAATTTTCTTCTTTGACCGCCCTTTATCTTAGAATCAACATGCCTTATTCCCATTAAGCCACCACTCCCCTTTCAGACCCGAAATACCGTTTCAAAGATTTCACAAAATTTTTATCATGATCGCTTCTTCATCGTGAACCAGTTTTTCAATCAACTTATCTCTATCCCGCCCCTCAAAATAGCGCCCAATTAACGTGCGAGGATTAACATATTTTTTTGAATTTAAAAACTATTTTGTAAATAATATTAACAAACAATGTACATATTATTAACATTTGGTTTTTTTATTAACTTCTTAAAAAAGTTCACTTTATAGATAATGCCTTTTTTAATATTATTGTTGTATATAAATTGAACACATCAGATAAAAACCTATCACCATAAACAAACTCTTTTGAAAATATTCTTTGCCATACCCGAAAACTACACTGCTCTAATAAAATTTAATAATTATGCTAGAAATTTACGTCGCCGTCAATAACAAATCCAATATCTACATCTTTTTAATTTTCTAAAAATTCTTTACTCCTAATGCATTGATTTTATTGGCGGTTGAGTTAACCCGCGAAGTCGGATCAGGCTGGTCAGACTGCCTTTTCGCTGGCTGCATACAGCAAAAAAATCTACAAAGAGAAGCACAGTTTTTTCCGGTTTCCGCCATCCCTTTTAATTGATTAAATAATCATTTATTCCGTCATAAAATGTTTTGGCACGTTTGTTGTAGTAATTATTCGTGAAGTTATGAATGGAGTTTGACCACGTTAGAAAAGTAAATCGCAGCAAGTTAGTCTGCAAAATAATTCTCAAGCACAGAAGGAGGCTTATATGTCACAAGGAGTTAAAAACAAAGGCTGGATCGTTACGTTTGCCGGAACCGGCATTAACCTGGCGCTCGGTATTCTGTATACTTGGAGTATTTTTAAAGGTACAATAGAACAATCCATTAAAGCTGGAGGGGAAGGCGCCTTCAATTGGGATCTCGCAAAACTGAACGATCCCTATTCGTTGTGCTGTCTCGCTTTCGCATTTTCCATGATTCTTGCCGGAAAGTGTCAGGATAAATTCGGACCAAGGATTACTGCTTTTATTGGCGGCATGCTGGTTGGTTTGGGGTTGCTCTGGATTTCCCAGACAACTTCTTATATCGGCTGGGTGCTTGGTTTTGGTCTTCTGGTGGGAACGGGCATCGGCTTCGGGTATTCTTCAGCTACTCCGCCGGCTCTTAAATGGTTTCCAGCAGCGAAAACAGGCTTGATTGCCGGCCTCGTTGTTGCCGGATTTGGCCTTGCTTCTGTATGGAGCGCGCCGACAGCTGAATATTTATTGAAAACATACGGCATGAACCACTCCATGATGATATTCGGCGGGGCGTTTGTTGTTGTGGTATGCGGACTTTCCCTGCTTCTGGTAAACCCTCCGGCAGGTTATGTGCCGGACGGAGTAACAGGAAATCAAAATTTCGTATCCCTCTCTCCACAAAATGAGGCCACTCCATCCGTTATGATGAAATCAGAACAATTCTGGACACTCTGGATCATTTATTTCATCGCCGCGGGCGTCGGCCTGATGATCATTGGAAGTGTGAGCGGCATGGCCAAGAAAAGCATGGGAGACGCGGCCTTTATTGCGGTTGTCATTCTGGCCATCGGCAATGCCGCAGGCCGTATTTTAGCCGGTATTGTTTCGGATAAAATCGGTCGCAATACCACCTTGGTCGGTGTTCTGATCTTTCAGGCGGTTTTAATGATCGCCGCTATTAAACTGGTGGGCTCCGCCACGACCAGCGTCCTGATGATTGTTCTTTTGGCAACATTTATCGGCTTTAACTACGGCGCAAATCTTTCTTTATTTCCGTCATTCACCAAAGATCGTTGGGGTTTGAAATCCTTCGGTATGAACTACGGTATCATGTTTACGGCGTGGGGCATGGGGGGCTTTATCATGAGCAGAATGCAGCAGATGCTTACCGCCTCAACCGGTAGTTTCAGCACTGCGTTCATCGTTGCCGCGATTCTGCTCATTCTCGCTACCGTCCTGACGCTTACGCTCAAAGCGCCAGAGCCGATCCTCGCTCCCAAACCGGAAGAAATTCCCGAAGGCGCCATCCTTCAACCAACGCTTGGCTTAACCATGGCTGACGGTGGTGAAAAAATAAAAAAAGACACCAGGAAAAAATAAACTATCTGTCTCATCCTGCCTCCCGCAACGGCGGCAGGATGAAAAAAAGCAGAAATCATGGACACTGAAGCAGGGAAAAACCGGAGCATCTGGAAATGAAAAAAAAAGAATATCACCTGATACCGGAAGAGGAAAAAAAGTGTATCTGGATGACAATCGGCCTGATCTCCTACAAACTATGCACCAACGATTACTATTGTGAAGAGTGCGTTTTTGACCAGGTTATGCGCAATGAAATAGCTGCTTCCAATAGCATGGCCGTATCCTCCGCTGCAGCCAGTATACTGAAAAAGGAGCCATTGCCTCCTGCGGAAACAGCTCTCTTTTATCACCGGTATCACTGCTGGGCGAAAGTTGAAGATCCCGATGAGGTGCGCATCGGATTAGACGGCATCCTGGCCAGGCTTTTTTCACGGATCAAAACCATCGCGCTCCCTCAGGAGGGAGAAATCGCCACCCAAGGCCAGTGTTTTGCCCATATCATGCAGGAGAGGCACATTCTGCAGATCATATCCCCCCTTTCAGGAACCATTCAGAACGTAAATCAACTGCTGAAAAAAAACCCCCAATTGCTTATCCGCGACCCATGGGATAAGGGGTGGCTGGCTACCATAAGGCCAGCAAATCTCGAGCATGACTTAAAATCGCTCATGTTCGGCAAAAAAGCCATGGACTGGTATCAGGCAAAACAACAGGTGATCGCAGAGGCAGGAGTGGTCATGTTGGGTCCGGACAAAAAATCTCTCGGCCGCACACTGCAGGATGGGGGTGAACAGATCGCCGGTGTTGCCGATATGCTTTCTTCAGAACAGTTTGAAAGGATTATTGAATCTCTCTACCGGAACGAAGACCCTGCGGCGTAAGCCGCAGGGTCTGACGACACTGAGAA
>JBBIHZ010000201.1:0-3868 GCA_037446735.1 Deltaproteobacteria bacterium | reverse complement strand
CACACCCTTTTCAACCGCAGGGAGTTGCTCACCACGGAGACGGAACTCAACGCCATAGCGGCGGCGGCGTATTCTGGATTGAGCAAAATGCCGAAGGCCGGATACAGCACGCCCGCGGCGATGGGAATGCCGATGACGTTATATATAAACGCCCAGAAAAGATTCTGCTTGATGACGCGCATGGTAGCCTGAGATAAATTAATTGCCTGCGGGACTCCCGTTAAATCATCGCGGATCAAGGTGATATCCCCGGCTTCTATCGTCACATCCGTGCCCGCGCCGATAGCAATGCCCACATCGGCGGCGGCCAGCGCCGGCGCGTCATTGATGCCGTCTCCCACCATGGCCACTACCTCGCCTGCTTCCTGCAGTTTTCTGATTTCTTCGGCTTTATTTGCCGGCAGAACTTCCGCCAGTATTTTTTCTATCTTTAATTGCGCGGCTATCGCGCGCGCCGTGCCTTCATTATCGCCGGTAATCATCGCGATTTTCAGGCCGCGGCGGTGCAGTATTTCTGCCGCGGCGGCGGCGGAATCTTTGGGCACGTCGGCCAGCGCGATAATACCGATAATCTTTTTTTCCTGCGCGACAAAAACCACCGTTTTGCCTTCATCAGCCAGTTTTCCTGCCGCATCATCCAATGCCGTTGTGGTAATGCCTTCCTTCTGCATCAGTATGCTGTTGCCGATTAACGTGGTCTTTCCTGCAATTTGCGCTTTAGCGCCCAAGCCCGAAAGCGCTTCAAATTTGTCCGCCGCGGCAATTTCAATATTATCGGCCTTTGCCCTATGCAAAATTGCCTGCGCCAGAGGATGCTCGGAAGTTTTTTCCAATGCTCCGGCCAAAGCCAGCACCTGCCGCTTGTCAAAATCCACCGCCGGAATTATATCGGTAACCGCCGGTTCTCCCTTCGTCAGCGTTCCTGTTTTATCAAAAACGACAAAGGAAAGCTGATGCGCCCTTTCCAGAGCCTCGCCGCCTTTGATCAAAATACCGCTTTGCGCGCCCAGCCCCGTGCCCACCATAATCGCCGTGGGCGTGGCCAGCCCCAACGCGCACGGACAGGCAATAATCAACACCGAAACAAAATTCAGCAAGGCGCGGCTGAAAGTCGCCTCTACCGGCAGAAAATACCAGATGAGGAAAGTGATAATAGCGATAACAAAGACTACCGGCACAAAAACAGCGGCGATTCTGTCGGCCAGCCGTTGAATCGGCGCTTTGGAGCCCTGCGCCTCTTCCACGATTTTGATGATGAGAGCGAGCATCGTTTCGGAACCGACGCCGGCGGCCTGTATCGCAAAACTGCCTGTTTTATTGAGTGTGGCGGCAAATACCTTATGACCAGGTTCTTTATTGACGGGCAGGCTCTCGCCGGTAAGCATGGATTCATCCACGGCGGACCGGCCGGTCAGCACCACGCCATCGACGGGAATTTTTTCGCCGGGGCGCACCTGCACCACATCGCCCGCCCGCAGTTCCTCCACTGCTATTTCCAGTTCCTGTCCGTCACGAATCAGGCGCGCGGTTTTTGGCTTGAGGCCGATCAGCGCCTTGATCGCGCCGGAAGTTTTTCCCTTCGCGCGCGCCTCCAGAAATCTGCCCAGCAGAATCAGTGTGATGATGATGGCCGCGCCGTCATAATAAACATGCGGCATCAGCCCCGCTTCGGTAAACCAGCCCGGGAAAAATGTCGCCGCCGCGGAATAGGCATAAGCGGAAAAAGCGCCCACAGAGACGAGCGTGTTCATATCGGACGTTTTCTGGCGCGCGGCCTTATAGGCGCCTACAAAAAAACGGCTGCCGACCCAGAATACCGCGGGAGCGGTGAGCACAAACATGGCCAGCATCATGGTGTGCCGGGGAATAAAGGCCAGAACGGAAAACCAATGCTGCATCGAGCCGAAAAAGATAATGACGCTGAGAATCGCGCCGCAGATTAGCTTTATCTTCATCTCGCGCAACTCCGCGGCGCGCGCGGCTTCAATCGGATCCGCGGATAAGTCTTTTAGCTCACCCAAACATTCATAGCCGTTATCCGCAACAGCCTGTTTCAACGCTTGCAGCCCCGCCCAGCGTGGCTCATGCGTTACCGTGGCGCGTCCGGTGGCCAGATTGACGCTGACTTCGCGCACGCCTTCAATGCTTTTAAGCGCGTTTTCGACGCGCCGCACGCACGCCGCGCAGGTCATGCCGCCGATGGAAATTGTAACTTTTTCTTCGCCGGCGCTGCCGCTATCGGCAAAAGCCTCATAACCCAGGTCGCGCACCTTTTTTTGCAGTTCATCAACATTAATGCGGTCGCGGTCGTATTCCACCAGCGCTTTTTCCGTGGCAAAATTAACCGAGACGGATTTTACGCCGGGCGTCTGGCGCAGGCCTTCCTCCACGCGCCGCACACACGCTGCGCAGGTCATGCCGCGGATATCGAAACGGAATTTACTAAACGACATCGTAGCCCGCCTTTTTAACGGCCTGCGCAATTACGGCCGCGTCCACCGGCTTTGTTTCTTCATATGATGCCGTGCCTGCCTGCAGATCGACCGATACATTCTTAATCCCCTCCACGGCCTGAAGGGCTTTGGTGACCGCCATCACGCAATGCTGGCAGTTCATGCCTTTTATTTTCACGCTTTTCATGCGCCTGCACCTCCTGAAATGAATGTACTTTAAGTTAAAGGTTTTTTTTAAAATAGCAAGCCCAATGTAGGCGCGCGCATCCAGCTTTGACTTGATAATTTTTTTTTATTCTGTATTATTTATCTATCGAGGTGATTGATGCTAATTCGCTGTTGGGGAGCCAGGGGTTCCATTCCTGTTTCAGGAGCTAAATATCTGAAATACGGCGGCAACACCACATGCTTGGAAATCCGCACAAAGGATGATCTTGTTTTACTGGTAGATGCGGGATCGGGCATCCGCGAGGCGGGAAATTCTTTACTGGCGGAAAAGCGGCACGATTACACACTGCTTCTGACGCACGCTCACTGGGATCACATCATGGGCTTTCCTTTCTTCAAGCCCATTTACCTTTCGCACACAAATATTGCCATCTGGGGCTGCGCCTTCGCGCGGGAATCAATCAAAGATATGCTCTCGCGGCTGATGTCCGCGCCGCATTTTCCGGTGGATTTTTCCTCTATCCGCGCCAATATCTCTTACGCCGATACCTGCAACCATCACTATGAACTGGGCGCGATGAAAATAACGCCCATCGCGCTGAGCCATCCCAATCAAGGCACGGGCTTCAAGCTTGTGGAAGAAGACAAAAGTTTTGTTTTTCTGACCGATAACGAACTTGGGCATCAGCATGAAGGCGGGCTTGGCTACAAAGACTATCTCGATTTCTGCCGCGGCGCGGATCTGCTTATTCATGATGCCGAATATAAAGAAAGCGAATACAAAAAAACGCGCGGCTGGGGTCACTCCACTTATAACGAGGCGCTTAAACTGGCCATGGAGGCGGGCGTGAAAAAATTCGGCCTTTTTCATCATAATCAGGAACGATTCGACGCTGAAATCGACGACATGGTCGCTGACTGCAAAAAAATCATCAGCGCGCAGGGCGCCAAACTAAAATGCTTTGCCGTGGCGCAATCCATGGAAATTGTCATTTAAACTATATAAGCCTTCATCTTTTCGCTGGCTTTCATTAAAATGTTTCTTCCCACGACTTCCAAAGAATTAAAAAATCTCGGCTGGGACAGGCCGGATATTATTTTAGTTACCGGCGACGCTTATATCGACAGCCCGCACATCGGCGTGTCGGTAATCGGTAGGGTGCTTGCCGACGCTGGATACAAAGTGGCCGTTATCGCCCAACCACATACAAATAGCGGCGCTGATATCGCACGCCTGGGCGAGCCGA
>JBBIHZ010000200.1:0-3878 GCA_037446735.1 Deltaproteobacteria bacterium | reverse complement strand
ACGGAGCCGCGCCTGAATGTCGCTTGCTCAACCGCCTGCGGCGGCCGAACAAGCGCCGATTCCAAGGAACGGCTCAGCCGGGCGTTACCCTTAAAATATACCGAAGAAGTCCTTGACTAAGCCGTAAATTGGAAGTACATATACTTGTACAATAGGAGGTACAACCAATGCCTAATGCACCAAAAATTATACCCATTTCTGATCTTAGACAAAACGCAAGCGAAGTCGTGAAGAGTGTTTCATCTTCTCGAGAACCCATTTTTATCACTCAGCGTGGAAGGGCTACTGCCGTCATGGTTAGCATGGAAGTTTATAAAAACGCTCAACATGAAATGGATATTTTACATCTGCTCGCGAAAGGCGAGAAGGAAATAGCAGCAGGTACCGGTTATGAACTCGATGACGTGTTAAAGGAAGCAGATCATTATCTTGAGGCTGCAAAAATTTGAGAATTTTATTTACGCCTACAGGGCGGCACCAGTTCCTTGACGCCATTTCTTACATTCACCGTGACAAGCCTTCTGCTGCAGTAAGTTTTCGCCAGAAAGCAGAGAAATCATTATCGCGGTTAAAGAAGTTTCCTGAATCGGGAAGGCCGCTCCCTGAGTTTCCAGAACTATCTTTTCGCGAAGTTATTGTAAGTCCCTATCGTTTTTTCTATAAGGTCAAGGATAATAATGTATGGATTGTGGCGGTATGGCATGGCGCTCAATTGCCTGACGAGCCAAAAAATATCGGGTAATCCGTCGCTCAAGCCGATCGCTGCGCCAGGGGCGCAGCTCCGGCTTAGCTTTTCGTTCGCCCGCCGCATACGCTGGCGGGCGAACGGAGCCGCGCCTGAATGTCGCTTGCTCAACCGCCTGCGGCGGCCGAACAAGCGACTAGAACCGATTCCGTTACACGCGACAGCTCAGTCGCGGCTCCGTTAATAATAAGCTGATGGTTTTCTTTTCTGGCTATAATTATAATGGCGCTTTAATTTTTCATTATGAATAATTCAGACAAACAATTTATGCAAATGACCATTGATCTGGCGCTGGATGGCATGCGCAAAAACGAGGGCGGGCCATTTGGCGCTATCGTGGTTAAAGATAAAACGATGATCTGAAAAGGAAATAACCGTGTCCTCTATAAAAATGATCCGACTGCTCACGCGGAAATAGAGACCATACGCGAAGCTTGTCAGAATATCAAAAGCTTTCACCTGGAAAATTGTATCCTATATACATTGTCTGAGCCGTGCCCCATGTGCATAGCCGTTGTTTATTGGGCGAAAATATCAAAAGTTGTTTTCGGCTGTACCAGAGAGGACGCGGCGAAAATAGGTTTTGCTGATGACTTGATATGCGAGGAATTAAATATTGCGTTGTCCGAGCGAAGCATTCCTATGGAATCAATATTATGAGATGATTCGCTGCGCGTCTTTGACGAATGGATCAAAAAGCATGATAAAGTAAGCTATTAAAGATTGCTCAACTGTCCAAACCGGCTGAAACTTATTTTTATCAAAAACCATCAATAATTGAAGTTTTCCGTAATTTTTTATGTCTCAGCAATTATTTCCCTTTCCTCCTGGCCGCGGGCGATTTTGCACATCGACGGCGACGCTTTTTTTACCTCCTGTCAAGAAGCGATTTACGCAGGAGTGGATCATCGGTATTATTCAGGAAGCGACGGGACATATTACAACCAGAACGCTGCCTCAGGGTACGCTATGTTTCTTACACCGAAAGAATATTCATAAAAAAGACGGTATTTAACCGGAAAATTCTAATGTACAGTCGCGCTATAATTGAAGGTAGTTTAAAATACCCTTATCAGGGTACGAATGGCAGTAACCAAGACGTATTTTTTTATCTGTAAGAAACTTACACCTTGGATAATTCTGGTTATTGCGGTAAATTAATATGTGATTTGGGATAGCCAAAAATAACATTAATATTTAATTACCATCATGAACACTGAGCAGGCCGGGCTATATATTCACATCCCCTTTTGCCGGAGCAAATGCGCTTATTGTAATTTTTACTCAATTACCTCTATAAACCTAATTCCACAGTTTGTCGCGGCTCTCATTTGGGAAATAAAATTATATCAGCGACAATTCGAAGCTTTTGACACCCTTTATATCGGCGGCGGGACGCCATCTCTCCTTTCTTACGGACAACTGGCGGAAATTATTGCCGCCATAAATAAATTTCTTAAGATTGACGGCAAAGCGGAAATTACGCTGGAGATTAATCCAGGTGATGTTTCCGTTGAATATTTCAAATCGCTACGCTCACTGGGAATAAACCGGCTGAATATCGGCGTGCAGTCCTTTGACGACGGAATTTTGAAATCTTTGGGACGTAGGCACAATGCAAATGAAGCCCTGCTGGCTATCCGGCACGCGCGCGCGGCGGGATTTAAGAATCTGGGCATCGACCTTATTTACGGCATTTACGGCCAAAACATGAATCTCTGGCAGAAAACACTGGCTGAGGCCATATCTTTCAGGCCGGAGCACCTCTCCTGCTACCAGCTCACACTAGAAACCGACACGCCTCTTTACAAAAGCTATCTTGAAAAAAAAGTAAAAGAGCCAACTGAAAATCAGCAGAAAAAATTATTTTTCGCTACCGCCGAGGAGCTGGAAAAGGCAGGTTATATTCATTACGAAGTATCTAATTTCGCCCGCAAAAATAATTTCAGATCAAGGCACAATATTAAATATTGGAACCACACCCCCTATTTAGGCCTGGGCCCCGCGGCTCATTCTTTTTTGGGAAACAGGCGCTGGTGGAATGTGGCATCCGTTAAAAAATACTCGGCAAAAACCAAACAAGGTAAACCTCCGGTGGAAAGCGGCGAAATTCTTTCCGCGGAACAACTAAAGCTCGAAGCGCTTTTTCTGGGACTGCGCACTAAAGACGGAATTGATTTAAAACTTTACCAAAAAAGATACGGCAGCAATTTGCTTAAAGATAAAAAATCGGTAATCGAATCACTGACTGAAAATAAGCTCCTGAAAATAAAAAACGGCCATTTGCGCCCCACTCTTGCCGGCATGGCGGTGGCTGACAGCCTAGCGCTGATTTAGCAAAAACGTGTTATAGCATTATCTGTTCGCTCATCTAACAAACAATTTGAGAACAATAGAGATTATTGCGTGGTTTATCTGACAATTACATATCTCTTTTTCAAGGTCTTTTTTTATCGCCTGTAGTTCTTCATCGGGCCATGTATTTTCGCTGATGAACTTTTTATCGAGCGTTTTTGTCGGCATGAATTTTTGCAACACGTAACGTTTTGCCCCGTTAATCATCCGGGCTATTTCTCTGATGTCATCGGCGTTTAGCTGTGACCGAACAAGCGTGGTGCGGAATTCGTGAGGTATTCTGGCTTTTAAAATCGCGTTTATGCTTTCTTTGATGTTTTCCGCATCGATGTAGGCGCGCACTATATTTTCATATTTCGCCAGCGGCGCTTTAACATCCATGGCGATAAAATCAAGCAGGCGCGACCGCAAAAGGCCCTTTATTGCCTGCGGGTGTGAGCCATTGGTATCCAGCTTTACGGCAAAGCCCATTTTTCTTATTTTTTTAATAAACGTATCTAATTCCTTTTGTATAGTGGGCTCGCCGCCCGTAATGGAAACGGCATCAAGTTTACCCCTCCGTGCCTTTAAAAACTCCATCACCTCTTTCTCGTCAAGGCAGGACCCGAATCTTTCCGGATCAACCAGTTCCGGATTGTGGCAATATCCGCACTTGAAATTACATCCCTGAGTAAAAACAACAGCGCAAATCGCGCCGGGGTAATCAATGAGTGATACTTTCTGCAGACCGCCAATTTTCATTATGATTTAACTCTGAAACCAAATATTAAAGCCCTTC
>JBBIHZ010000199.1:0-3908 GCA_037446735.1 Deltaproteobacteria bacterium | reverse complement strand
CGGAGTTGAGCATCATGAGCTTCCTATCCAGCTTGAGTTCCTCGGCTTTCGGATGATTGATAAGCGCGGTAATTAAAGTGGGCACGGTGGGGAAGAAGGTAATTTGTTCAAATTTATCAAGCAATTCAACCATTTCGTCAATGTGGAAACGGGGAACCTGAATTTGCGTGGCACACTGAAAAATTGACCAGTTCATTACGACAATGTTGCCGTAAATATGGAAGTAGGGCAGCACGGCCATGACATTGCGTTTTTCCGGCGGCGTCAGATGAATCGTGGCGCTTCCCCAGAGGGAAGCCTGGAAAGTCGCGGCAACGATGTTGGCATGGGTAAGAATGGCCGCTTTGGGGATGCCGGTTGTTCCACCGGTGAATTGCAGCATGGCCGGATCTTTGAGCTCGACATGGATTCTTGATCGTTTGGGATTTGGATATTTTCGCACCAACTCACCAAAGTGCAGCCAGCCTTTTTCCAGATCAAGACTTTTGGCCGTGCTGACCGGCGCGCCCATGACATAGTCGGTTATCGCGGTGACAATTACCCGTCGAACGGCGATCTGGCCGCATAAAACGCGAATGCCTGGCAGGGCCATGTCAAAAGTTATCAATGTTTCCAGCCCTGAAATGCCAATCATGGTTTTAAGCTCGTCGGGCGTATATAGGGGATTGAGATTAACGACCACCGCGCCGATGGATAAAACGGCAAAATAGCAAATAAGATACTGCGGGCAATTAGGCAGGTGAATGCCGACCCTGTCTCCTTTTTGCACGCCGAGGCCTGCCAACGCGTTGGCCAGCTTTGTGGCCTCCGTGCGCAATTGCAGAAAAGTCATTTCGCTGCCGTAAAAAATGAGCGCTGCCTTATCCGGATAATGGGCGACGGGAATGTTTAAAAGTTCATGCGCCGCCAGATGCGGGTAACGGATAGAGGTGGGAACATTGTAATCATAATGTCGATGCCAGGGCTTAGCTTCCATTCAACAGCTCCTAGTGTAATTTAGACAACTCAGCGAAAGAAATTTTGAGCCTTATTCAGGGTGCTTAATTTTCAATATTATATTGCTGCGAAAAACCCATTCACAATATGCGATGAGGCAAAGTGTATCTGAAACAGGCCGCTAAATAAATAAAAATCTTCAGCGATTAATAAGTGGCCATATTTTTCCGGTTCAGGCGGCAGCGGGTTGCAGTTTGTTTTTAAAAGCGGAGACGATAGTGCTTGTCGCCGCGTCAAGCGTCATGGAGCCGGTGTTTATCATCAGGTCGTAGAGCTTGGGATCGTCAACGTCGGCATTGAAATATTTACGCACGAAAGCCCGCCGGTCCGCTTCTTTCTTTATTACGTACTGCTCGGCTTCGCTGCGGGACAACCCCCGGTCTTCGATAAAATGCTTAATCCGATAATCGAGCGGCGCGATAATCCGCACCTTGAATGCCTTTTCGGGCGGTAGGATATGATTGGCGCCCCTGCCGACAATCACCACATTGCCGAAAACGCCGATGGTGCCGATGACCCGCGTCAGGTGCTGCAGATATTCGCCCGGCCAGGGGCGGAATTCTCCGAAGAGAGATGAAAGCAATGTTTCGCGGAAGGATACCTCTTTTTCATCCAGCGATTCGATAACCCGCCTGCTCATCTTCGCGCTGTCCGCCACATGCTGAATAATCTGCCCGCCGATTAAGTCCATATCCAGCGCTTTGGCGACTCTGCGCGCGATTTCGCTGCCGCCGCTGCCCGGTTCTCGCGAAATCGTTATCACCGGGCCGCCCTTGAAATTTTTAATGTCAATGCCCTGTTTGAGCGCTTTGTCCAGTAGTTTTCGCCACTTATCCAGTTGATCCTGCACCATTTTATCCATGACAATTTTTTCGTCTTCCAGGGCTTCGGGAGAGATGGATTTGATGGTCAAATCTCTCGTGTAATCAGGACAATAGCTTCCCAAAAATGCCTCCGAGGATAATTTAAATCTTTTTTGACAATCTCTGCGCCATGCGCATATTCCGCAAATGTGTCTTTGTACTGCCATGATGATCACCTGCTTTCTGGCTGTTGTTTAGTCGTTTTTTGTTCACTTAATGCTTCAAAACCGGCAACGATATCCAACAATTCCTCCGTAATCGTCATCTGGCGCGTGCGGTGAAACTGTCCGTGCAGATCCTGCAGTTGTTCCTCGATATTTTTTTCCGCGTTTTGCATGGAGGCAAGACGACTGGCGTTTTCGCTGGCGAGAGATTCCGCGAATGCCTGGTAAAGAGAGACGAAAAGATATTCCCTGATAAGAGAGGAAAAAATAATGTCGCCGTCCATGCGGTAGATCGGCAAGCTTTTTGAATCCCATTTTTTTGTCGCAATTTCTTTGAGCCATTCCTGGCTTACCGGCAACAATTGAATCATGTGCGGGTGGTAGGTTGCCCCGCCCAGATATTTATTATAAAAGAGCAGGAAATGATCAAGGTGAGTCCGAAAATGCCATTCATCAAGAATCATAATTATTTCCTGCACCAGCGGCGTGATGCCCGCGGTTGAGCCCGGTGTGGGCAATACATCGTAAAGAGATTGACCGGCGTCTTCCAGGTAATCAGCCACTCTGGCGCCCACGGATAAAATGACGCGGTTTTCCTTCTTGATGCCTTTTGTTTTAAAATATTCCAATGTAAAAGATGATATCTGTTCATTAAGCTGGCCGCATAATCCCTGATCGGAACCAAAGACAATCGCCCCTACCTTCTTCATTGCCGGTGCCTTGGCTTTAAATGAATATTCCATTCTCTGTTTCAGGACAATCTGCAAACCCATTTCCACCGTTCTGTTAAAATCAGTAAGCGATTCCACCGCTTTTTGATATTGGCGAATGCTCACCGCGGCGAGCGCTTTCATCGTTTTAACAACGGATAGCAAATCACCAGCGCTCTTGATTCTTCTTTTCAGAGACTCAGTTGTCTGCATTTTCTTCCTCTTTGACCTCGAACTGGCACACGTCGGATTTAATAGTTTCCACTATGGTGTTGCGGTCAGCCACTTCCAGCTTGTCTCCTTCATCGATATGCTTGCACACGTCAGGAATTTGGTTGTTGATAACACCAAGCACGCTTTCTTCAGCTTCGCGCACTTTTTCGATAGGCACGCAGTCCAGACATCCGCCGGTGACAGAAAGCAGGGATACGATCTGTTCCGATGCGCGCAGCGGCCTGTATTGGCCCTGCTTGAGGATTTCACGTACGCGCCAGCCGCGCTCGAGCGTTCTTCTTGTCGCGTCGTCCAGCCTCGTGCCAAATCGCGAAAATGATTCCAGTTCTTCAAATTGCGAGTAGGATAGGCGCAAATCGCCCGCGACTGATCGATAAGCGGCCAGTTGCGTTTTGCCGCCGACGCGGGAAACCGATTTGCCGACATCTACCGCCGGCAGAATGCCTTTGTTGAACAAAACCGGTGAAAGATAAATCTGACCGTCGGTGATGGAAATCAGATTTGTGGGAATGTATGATGACAAATCCTGTGCTTCAGTTTCGGTAATGGGCAGCGAAGTCAGTGAACCCCCGCCCAGTTCCGGCCTTAAATGAGTGGAGCGCTCCAGCAGGCGCGAATGGATATAAAAAATATCGCCGGGAAACGCTTCGCGGCCGGGAGGGCGCCGCAGCAGAAGCGACACTTCGCGGTAGGCGCGCGCGTGCGAGGTGAGGTCGTCATAGACGACAAGCACGTCCATGCCCTTTTCTGTGAAATATTCGCCCATTGTTGTTGCCGCGTAAGGCGCGACAAACTGCAGGCCCGGTGTGTCTTCTCCCGTGGCCACAACAACGATGCAGTTATTCATGACGCCTTTCTCCCTCAAATCGGCGATGACTTTGGCGACATCAGCGCTTTTTTTGCCGATAGCGCAATAAATAGAAATGATTCCTGTTTCTTTC
>JBBIHZ010000198.1:0-3999 GCA_037446735.1 Deltaproteobacteria bacterium | reverse complement strand
CAGAGCGCGGGAGATTTCCAAAAGCACCAGGCGTGGATTTATGGGATTGCCTCCGATCATGGCTACATCGACAATTTCCTTCTCCCAGGCTTGTTTTTCTTTAGTCACCTGTTCCATGCGAGATGTATCAGGCTTGCGGTTGCCATTCATTGCCTTCAGGCGCTTCAATATTTCCAACGACGCGTCTTTCGCGTCGCCGATGATGCCGATTTCTATGGGATGCGTGCGGGCTATATGTTTCGGATTAATATCAATCTGTATTATTTTGGCATTTTCCGGAAAATAATTTATGTCATACTGGGGCAGAGTGCCGAAAACGGATAAGCGCGTGCCAATGGCCAGCATAACATCAGCTTCCGCCATTAATTTCATCGCCGCTTTCGATCCCATATACCCTATGGGGCCGACATAAAGCGGGTGATTTCCGTAAAAAGCGTCGTTATGAAGGTAGGTGACGGCGACGGGGGCGCTCAAATGTTCGGCAATCGCTTTAACTATTTCCAGGGCGTCGGCGTCAACCACGCCGCGGCCGGAAACGATAACGGGTTTTTTGGCTGCGGCTAAAAGTTTGACAGCCTGGTCGATGCTTTCCAGGGAGCCGCAACCACGTTTATCGACACGGTACTGTGAAGGCCTTAGTATTCTCTCTTCGATTTCTCCGTAAAAATAATCGCGGGGTATGTCGTACAACACGGCGCCGCGTTCGGCGTAGGCGAGACGGAAAGCGGTGCGCAGGCAATCTGCGGCGCGCTTAGGATGCGGCACGCGCACAACGGCTTTCGTTACGGAGCGAAAAACGGACATTTGATCGCATTCCTGAAAACCATCCCAGCCGATGGTTGGAGTGCCCGCCGACGGCGAAATAACCACGAGAGGAGTATGGCCCATGTTTGCCGCGGCCACGGATGTCACCATGTTGGTTATGCCCGGACCATTCTGCCCGGTGACCACGCCTGCCCGGCCGGTGACGCGGGAATAAGCGTCTTCCATATGTGCCGCGCTTTGTTCGTGACGTACCGGGATGAATTTTATTCCAGCCGCAGGAAAGAGATCTAGCATATCCATAAACGCGGATCCGACGATGCCACAGACATGATCCACGCCTTCCGCCAGCAAAGTTTCGACAATCGCTTCACTGGGAGTCATCTTTATTTTTTCCATTATTAAACCTCCATTGGTGCTGATAGAATTAGCAATGGCGATCCTGGTGATCGCATTTATTAACGAGCCTTATTTTTCAAGGCCGCGCAAGTTTCGCGCGCGATCATCATCTCTTCATTTGCCGGTATAACAATAATTTTTACCTTTGATTCGCCTGATGATATCATTCCTTCAATATCCAAAGTGGCGTTTATTTTCTTATCCAGGACGATATCCATCCAGGAAAGAAACTCACAAATGCGTTCGCGCATTGCCGAAGAATGTTCGCCGATACCGGCGGTAAAAACCAATGCATCAAGGCCGTTGATGGCCGGCATAAGAGAAGCTATACCGCGGGCTGCGTTGTAGGCGTATACCATAAGAGCCAGATGAGCGCGTTCATTGCCCTTACTCGCTTCATTTTCCAGGTCGCGAAAATCAGGAGAAATGCCGGAAATGCCCAAAACGCCGCTTTTGCGGTTCAATATATCCATAACCGCGGAAACTGATATTTGCTCCTTTTCGGAAATAAAAGAGACAATAGCCGGGTCAATATCGCCGCAGCGCGTGGACATCACAATTCCGGAGAGCGGCGTGAAACCCATGGAAGTGTCTCGTGATTTTCCCTCGCCAACGGCGCAAAGACTGGAGCCTGCTCCCAGATGGCAGGTAATTATCCGTAAATTCTCTATTTTTTGTTCAAGAATCTCTGCCGTGCGCAAAGCGGCGTACTGATGTGATATGCCGTGAAAACCATATTTGCGAACGTGATCTTGTTCGTAATATTTATAGGGGATGGCGTATGTGTAGGCATAGGCGGGCAGGGAGTGATGAAAAGCCGTGTCAAATACCGCGACTTGGGGTACGGAAGGCATCAGAGAAGCGCAGATATCTATTCCCATCAGGTTGGGTGGATTATGCAGCGGCGCCAGTATTTTTGTGTTTTCCAGAAGTTTACGCACGGATTGATCAACAACAACAGATGCCTGAAAAGTATCTCCGCCATGAACCACTCTGTGCCCGACACCGTCAATTGCTTTTATCTCGATGATGATATCATTTTCTTTATTTAAGAGAAAATCTAACAGGGCATGAACCGCTTCATGATGGTTATTCACAGGCTTGTTATCGATGAATGTTTTGTTATGTTTATATTCATGACGGAAAGCAGCGTCAGGTAAACCAATACGGTCGGCCTGGCCTCGGGCAAGTTCCACGTTTGTCTGCATATCAAAGAGCTTATACTTCAGTGAGGAACTGCCGCAATTCAGGACAAGAATTTTCATTAATGCCGCCTCAATCTTTTATGTTATTCATTTTTGCGATAGCTCTGCGCAGGAGCATTTCTTTTTTCATCAATCAGCTCCAGTAATGCTTCGATGCGTAGAAAAACATTTTCCTCTGTGTATTTTCTGGCATCTGCGTGGTCGATATCAATCATCACGGCAGGCAGACCAAGAGTATCTGTCACGCGTTTTAAGAGGTCCATTTGCATGAGGGAGTAAACCTTACAACTGCGATTACTGGCGAAGATGACGCCGTCGATTCCCATAGCAGTGGTTGCTTTTTTCATAGATTGAAAACGAAGTTCGAGGCCATGGGGACAAACGGAAAAATTCTGCGTGCGCGCCAGGTAGCGCAGGGGATCGACGCCGTCATAATTATACAGGTCAATTTCTCCCTCGATGCTGCCCATGCAATAGGTATAAGACGCGGCGATAATATTGGTATTGAGTTGAGCCAAGCGCGTCGACATTTTGTTTAGCTGATGCCAAGGGGCGATATTGTCCCAAAGCAGCCGATATTTTTCATCAGGCACGGGGAAAATTTCCCGGGAAATGTTTTCCAGCGTTTCATCAGCGAGAATCTGGTAATGTTCGGCAAGTTCCTTTGTCCCGCGGGAGGTCAAAAAGGGTGCCATTTGCACGAACGAGTCGAAAACAGTAATTCCCGAGGGTTTATGCGCGGCGGCTGAAAGAAATCTTTTCCAGTGAGATAGCGCTTCATGAGAATTTTGCACTGCTTCGATGAACCGGTAATAGTTAAGCTTTTGACCGCTCATGCTCTCGATTGTTTTAATGATGTCTTGATACTGAGATAATATGTAGCGCAGGTCATCTTCCTTCTGAGTTTCATAACAAAAAGGGACATCCAGAATAAAATGCGGTATCCCCCATTCGCGATGATAGACATCAAACCATTTCACAAGCAGAGAACAGTTGTTATTATCAGAAATGAGAAAGTGAAGTTTAGGCAAACCAAAGGTTGGAGAGCCCTTGCCGCCGTCAAAAGAGATGACTAAATCGATCCGGGCATAGGAGCACAAGTCCGGAGAATAACCGCTATTTTCCGCCTTTTCGCATTGAAGAGGGCCCAATCCCTTTCCTGCGCTCATGGCGGCGTGGCTTTCCGGAACGGCGTAAACCACATTTTCAAAGCCGCTGAATAATTCCGCTGGTACCACTATGCCAATCCATACGACAAAAGCACCTTTTTGAGCCTTTTCGTGGAGGCGAAGGTAGTTATTTTGCATTATTTCGCTTAACCGCTTGCCGGCGGCGCTTTTCCTGCGTGTGGGACGCTGCGTATTATTGTTCGGTAAATCAGCCACTTAAATTATGATTTCAGCAATTCGGCAAAAGCTTCAAGGCGCGTCATGTAATTTGCGCCACTATCATAATCAACGGAAATTTCCAGATGTAAAGTGAAAACGCCCATTTCTTTTAATTTCTTCTCAAGATAAGGGATTTCGAAGTATTCGTATTCGCAAAACTTCTCTCCAATAAAAATGAATCCTCTGGCTTTGGTATTGTATATGAGATTCTTTATTGCCGCAAGTCGTTGATCGCCTGTGTACAA
>JBBIHZ010000197.1:0-4006 GCA_037446735.1 Deltaproteobacteria bacterium | reverse complement strand
CGATATCGTTGTTTTGCTGTTTATGTTTCTGGCCGGAATCAACTTTTCACTTCATTACAAACTAGTGCACGGAAACATCAGGCGTTTCTTCCGCGATCCGGAATTTCGTGTTTATGCTTGCATAATAGGCGCTTTCATTCTTCTGGTCTTCACGGATGTTTACGGTTCGGTTTATGACAAAATCACGGACGCGCTGCGCTACTCCTCCTTTCAGGTGGTATCCATTCTTACCACGACGGGATTCGTTACGGCGGATTACGAGAAATGGCCTGCCCCTTCCCAGATAATTTTGTTTATCAGCATGTTTCTGGGCGGCATGGCCGGGTCGACCGGCGGAAGTATCAAAATCATGCGCATCATTCTGCTGGTAAAGCACAGCTATCTGGAAATCTTCCGCATCATTCATCCTCACGCCATCACCTTGGTCAAGCTAGGCGGCGTACCGGTTTCCCAAACAATCATGCGCAGCATCTGGGGATTTTTTCTCCTGTTTTTGGGAATTTATATTCTGGGGGTAATCGCGCTGGCCGCGTTTGGGCTGGATATGATCACCGCGCTTACCGCCATGGCAAGCTGTATGGGCAATGTGGGACCAGCCTTCGGCAACGTCGGGCCTATGGATAATTACGCCGCCATCCCTGCCGCCGGCAAGTGGCTTCTGAGTTTCGGGATGCTCCTGGGGCGGCTGGAAATTTACACGATCATCGTATTACTGATGCCCGCCTTCTGGCGGAAATAGAATTTACTTTCTTTACTTGCCGATGCAGAAGCTGGAAAATATTTTATCCAGCACGTCCTCGTCTATTTTTCTGCCGGTAATTTCATCCAGATTATCGATTGCCTCGCGCAACTCAAACGCCGTGATTTCCGGAGAATCATTGCGTGAGATTGCCTCTAATGCCGCCGCGATATTTTTCTGCGCTCTTTCCAGTGCCTGCTTATGGCGCAGATTGGCAATCATGACTGCGCCTGTATCCGGCTTGACCGGCGCGCCGCAGGCATCAATTATCCCCTTTTTTAATTCGTCGAGACCCACGTTGAATTTGGCGGAAATTTTAACAACCTTTTTTTGCGACTCCAGCAGATTAGCTATTTTCTTTACATCCCAAACAGCAGGCAAGTCGCTTTTGTTGACAGCGATAAGGGTATTGGCGTTTTTATTTTTGATGATAATTTCTTCGTCTTCGGGCGAAAGCGGCGCACTGCCGTCCAGAACAATAAGAATTAAATCCGCCCGCGCAAGATTTTCCCAGACCAGGTTGATGCCTTCTTCCTCGATAATGTCTTTGGGGGCGCGGATGCCCGCGGTATCCGTCAGGCTCAAAACTGTGCCGTGCACGACAATTTCATCAACAATTAAATCGCGCGTCGTTCCCGGAATGTCGGTGACAATGGCTTTTTTTCTACCTGTCAAAGCGTTGAGCAGACTGGATTTACCCACGTTGGGCTTTCCGGTGATGACAACGTTGAGTCCCTGCGTTATTATCTTGGCTTCTTGATAAGTGGAAAGGAGTTTCCGCAAGATATCTGTGGCTTCGTTTATCTGCGGCAATGGCGCAGGAGCTTGCTCGCCAGAGACATCTTCTGCAAAGTCAATAGATGCCTCCAGCATGACCAGCGCCTCGATCAAAAGTTCCCGTGTCCTGTCAATTTCAGAGCTTAATTTTCCTTTTAACTGCGCTAGCCCCAAAGCAAATGCCTGCGGCGTCGGGGCGGCAACCATTGCCGCCAGAGCTTCAGCCTGGAACAAATCGATTTTGTTGTTGAAAAAAGCGCGCTGGGAAAATTCGCCCGGTTCAGCCGGGCGGCAGCCCAAGGTTATCAGTTGCGCGAGAATCTGCTGCATGATCACAGGACTGCCGTGGCAGTTGATTTCCACAACGTCCTCGCCGGTAAAGGATTTTGGCTTGCGCATAAAAGAAACCAAAACCTCATCCAACGTGGTCTGTCCGTCGGCGGAAACAATATCACCGTGATAGAGGAAGTGGCTTTCCCACGGGCAATTTTTACCGCTTGATTTAAAAACGTGGCGAGCGATTTCCAGCGCCCGCGGTCCGCTGACGCGGATGATGCCGATTCCTCCGGCACCGCAAGGCGTGGCTATAGCCGCTATGGTATCCTGGCGAAGCACAATAAGTTACTTCCCCTTAATCACATAAGAGACAATAAACTTATCCCCGATTTTGTTGCCCGTTTTGGGAAATTTTGCCTTTCCGCGCGGGAATAACGACGAGTTTCCGGTATTCGCCCTCGCCGCGGCTTTTTGTCGTCAGCGCCGTATCTTCCTGCAGGGCCATGTGAATGATGCGACGGTCATGAGCGCTCATGTGTCCCAACGAAACCGGCTTGCGTGTTTTCTTTACTTTCTGCCTTACTTTCTCCGCAAGATCCAGAAGCGATTCTTCCCTTCTCCTGCGGTATTCCTCCGAATCCACCGTGATAATTTTTTTGCCGTTATTTGACTTGTTGATGGCCTTGTTGAGTATATACTGCAGCGCATCCAGGTTCTGGCCGCGTTTGCCGATAAGCAGCCCGCTGTCGCCGCCTTCGATATTGAGAATTATTTTTTCCGCGGTTTCGCTCACTGATACCTTGCCTTGCGCGGACATACGTCGCAGAATTCCTTCCAGAATTTCTTTGGCTTTGATGCCTGAGGCGCTCGCCTCTTGAAGCGGCGGCTCATCTGCATTAACAGGTTTGTCTTCTCTGGTCGGTCTTTCTTTTTTCGGTTCCTTCCTGGGCTCTCTTTTACTTTCTTTTCTGGCTTCCGGTTTTTCCGCATAACGCGCCGGCTCTTCCGTCATGGTAAAATCCATGTCCAGGGAAAGCAGGGACGCCCTGATTTTCGCTTTCCTGGAAAGCATTCCGAGAAAGCCGCCGCTTTCTTCGGAAATTATCTCAATATTTAATTTATCCCTGGTCACGCCGAATTCACGGCAGGCCTTTTCTATTGCCTCGTCAATTGATTTGCCTTCTATTTCCACGGATTTCGCGTTCATCTTAAAACCTCTTGCCTGTCATCAATTAGCCAGCTTTTTGTTGATATAAAGCTGCTGGCCGATACTTAAAATATTATTAAACAGCCAGTAAATAACTAGCCCTGACGGGAAATTTAAAAAGAAAATCGTCAGAACCACCGGCATAAAAAGCATCATCTTCGCCATCATGGGGTCACCCATGGTCGGAGTCATCTTCTGCTGGATAAACTGCGTGATACCCATCAGAATAGGAGTAATGTAATAAGGATCTTTCGCCGACAAATCCTGAATCCAAAAAAACAGCGGCGAGTGGCGCAATTCGATGGCATACAAAAGCGCGTTGAACAGGCCGATAAAAACCGGCAGTTGAATCAGTATCGGCAGACAACCGCTGAGCGGATTAATTTTATGCGAACGATAAAGCGCCATCGTTTCCTGGCCCAGCTTTGCCTGATCGTTTTTGTACTTCTGCCGCAGTTCATTTATCTTGGGCTGAATTTTCTGCATCTCTTTCATGGACTTGTAGCTAATATTGCCCAGTGGCCAGAAAATCAGCTTAATCAATATCGTCAACACAATTATGGCCACGCCGTAATTGGGGATAAAAGTGTAGAGAAAATTAAGAAACATCAGGAAAGGGATGGCCAGCCATTTGAAAATTCCAAAATCGATCGCCTTTTCCAGCCCGACGCCAAGCTCCTTAAGCTGATTATGCTGCTTGGGTCCAAGAAAAAGGGAATAACTGACCACGGCACTTTGGCGGCCGGGAATTATTTCCTTTTGTCCGGTAATGCCCACGGAAATCAGATTATCCGCGCCGCGGTTGACAATCGTGCTGTTAAGCGATGGATTTTCGGGAATGAACGAAGCAATAAAATACTTGCTTTCAAAACCGCTCCATAAAACATTGGGGCCGTGTATCTTTTCCTTGTCCAGTTTTTTCAATTCCAGGCGCTCAATACTGCCGCCCACCGACGTCACCGGACCTTCCGTGTCATACATGCCGAAATCCTTTTGTGGATCAATGG
>JBBIHZ010000196.1:0-4023 GCA_037446735.1 Deltaproteobacteria bacterium | reverse complement strand
AAAGTTCCAGCAGGCCGAATTTGGAAATGCGCGCCAGTTGAATACGGGAGCGGTCGATGCTGAGCGCTTTTTTGAAGGCCTTTTCCACTTCGTTGATATGTTTCTTATCCATCATATCGATGAAATCAATCACCAGCAGACCGCCGAGGTCACGCAGGCGCAACTGTCGGGCGATTTCTTCACAAGCCTCAATATTTGCCTTGAAGGCCGTTTCCTCGATATTCTTTTTGCTGGAGGCGCGTCCCGAATTCACGTCAATAGTAATCATTGCTTCCGTAGGGTTGATCACGATATAGCCGCCGGATTTCAGCTCCACGCGTTCCTGATAAATGACACGGATCTGCTCCTCAAGCTGAAATTTCTCAAAAAGAGGCACATTTTCCTTATAATGCTTGACTAATTTCAGTTGACGCGGTGTCACCGCTTTCAGATAGGCGCGCATTTTACGGAAAGTTTCCAGATCATCGACCAGTATCTCGCCAATCTCCGGCGTCAAATAATCGCGCAGACTGCGCACACCGAAGTCCGACTCCTGATAAATCAGCAACGGTGGTTTGTTTTCCGCGGCTTTCTTCAGTATTTCTTTCCACAATCTTATCTGCAGCTGATAATCGCGCTGTATTTCCTGTCTGGTTCGGCTGACTCCCGCCGTTCGCACGATAAATCCCATATCGGCGGGAAGCTTGATCTGCTTGATGACATTTTTTATTTTTTCCCGGTCTTCCTCGCTTTCAATTTTCCGGGAAATGCCGAGGCCCGGCCGGTTCGGCAGCAGCACGACATATCTGCCCGGCAGAGAAATATAAGAAGTCAAAAGCGCGCCCTTGTTGCCGGTGGCTTCGCGAACCACCTGCACAATGATTTCCTGACCGCTTTTAAGCACGGGCTTGCCGCCGCCGTTTTCCGGCGCGGTGAAGTATTCCGGGCTGGTGTCTTTTAAAGGAAGAAATCCGTCTTTGGGGCCACCGTAATCCACAAAAGCCGCCTGCAGGCCGCGCTCGACCTTGAGCACTTTGCCTTTGTAGATGTTGCTGCTGATAGGTTCGCGCACCGCCATCTGAATGTTAAATTCAATGAGCTTGCCCTTTTCGTTTACCGTCGCCATGCGCATCTGTTCCTTATGCACGGCGTTCACAAGCATCGTGTGTTTCATAAATGTCCTTTTCGGCCCGCTCTCTGCGTGCTCTTTGCTCATATCGGAGCTTTTTAATGCGCGGCAAAAACAGCCGGCCTGCGTATATTATTGAAAGGCGCTGATATCGCCTTTGCCAATTCTGATAATTTCTATATTGTCATCAACGAGACTGATGACACTCGACGGCTCAGGTAAAATCACGCCGCCGTCGATTATTAAATCAACCATACGGCCGAAGCTTTCCTTGATAATAGCCGGATCCGCCAGAGATTCCCCCTGCGCGGTTTTCACGCTGGTGCTGATGATCGGCTCTCCTAGTTCATGGACAAGCGCCAGGCAAATCCGGTTATCCGGCACCCGGATGCCCGTGGTCGATTGCTTAGGTAAAATAATTTTCGGCACCAGGCGCGATGCTTCCAGAATGAAAGTGTAAGCTCCCGGCAGGAGACGCTTCATTGTCTTGTAGGCGTAATCGGTAACCTTGGCGTACTGGCTGATATGTTTGAGGTCAGAGCAGACAAAACTTAATGGCTTTTTCTTATTTCTTTTTTTCAGCTCGTAAATTCTTTCGATCCCTTTTTTATTCGACAGGGCGCAACCTAGACCGTAAACAGTGTCCGTCGGATAAATAATCACGCCGCTATCGCGCAGGATTTCCGCCGCCTTTTTGATCAGGCGCATCTGTGGATTCTGACTGTTTATGGATATCATTTCTCTTTAACCGCCGGCGCGTTATCTCCATGGCCCTCCTATATCAACAATTCAAAGCCTTCGCAATCAAAACTTGTCAAAATAATTGAGAAAAGCGGCCATATTTTTATTTGCCGTTTCTTTTATCCTTGCTCAGTTTATATTCCTGCCAGCTGGCCTCAATGATGTTTTCCGAAACTCCGGTGGTGCTCCAGAGATCTTCGCCGTCGGTCGAATCGAGCAGAACGCGGACGCTCGCGGCCGTGCCTTCGGAGCCTTCCAGCGTGCGCACCTTGAAATCAACCAGATGCATATCTTTAATTTTTGGATAAAATTTCGTCAGCGCCTTGCGCAGCGCGTGGTCCAGGGCGTTTACCGGGCCGTTTCCTTCCGCCGCCGTCAATTCCTCCTCGCCGTCCACGGAAATCTTGATTGTCGCCTGCGACATGCAGGGTTTTTCTTCGGAACGCGAGGTAACCACGTAGAAACTTTCGAGCGCGAAGGGTTCCACAAACTGGCCGATGGCCTTTTTCATTAAAACCGAGAGAGAACCGTCGGCGGAATCAAACTGAAAGCCCTTGTCTTCCATATTTTTTACTTCCTGCACAATCTTTTTGATCGTGTTTTCATCCTTGCCTAAATTTATACCCAGCTCTTTGGCTTTGTATTCGATATTACTCTTGCCGGCCAGATCGGAAACGAGCACGCGGCGGTGGTTGCCGACCAGTTCCGGATTGATGTGCTCATACGCAAGAGATTTTTTCACTACCGCACTCACATGCACGCCGCCTTTATGCGCGAACGCGCTGCGTCCGACAAACGGCCGCGCGTTGAGCGGCGGCACGTTGGCCACATCGCTGACATAGTGCGAAAGGTTGGTCAGTTGCCCGATTGATTCCGCGGGCAGGCAATTCTTGCCCATTTTCAGTTGCAGATTGGCCACGACGGAAATCAAATCGGCGTTGCCGCACCTTTCCCCGAAGCCGTTGATTGTTCCCTGCACCATCTTCACGCCTTCGCGCACGGCAGCAAGTGTGTTGGCTACCGCGAGCCCGCCGTCATTGTGCACGTGAATGCCCGCTTTATCCAGAGGAAGGACAGTGCTGATTTTTTTCACGATATCGGCGACCTCCTGCGGTAGGCAGCCGCCGTTAGTGTCGCACAAAACCACCATGTCCGCGCCGGCATCGAGCGCGGTTTTCACCACCTTTGTCGTGTAGCGGGGATTTTGTTTGTAGCCGTCAAAAAAATGCTCGGCATCAAAAAGAACTTCTTTGCCCAGCGATTTGAGATACTCTATGGAATCGGCGATCATCGCCAGATTTTCTTCCAGGTCGGTTTTCAGAATATCGGTGACGTGCAAATCCCATGCTTTTCCCACCAGCGCGCAGGCGGGGGTGTCGGCTTTGATCAGCGCTTTTAAATTCGGGCAGGACTGCGCCTTGGTGTTCGCCCGGCGCGTGGAGCCGAATGCCGTGAGGCGGGAATGCTGAAATTCCACGTCTTTGGCCATTTCGAAAAACCGCATATCTTTGGGATTGGAGCCGGGCCAGCCGCCTTCGATGTAATGAAACTGCATTTCATCAAAACGCTGCGCGATGCGCAGCTTTTCTTCCGCGGAAAAACTTGTCTGCTCGCCCTGTGTGCCGTCTCTGAGTGTCGTATCGTAAACTAAAACCTGGTTTTTGGTCATTTTGCCCTCTCTCCTTAATAAAAAAATCCGCTGCCGGTTTCCCTGACAGCGGATTTCGGTTTTTATTCGATTGTATCGATATTACATTACTCCACCGCCAGGCCTCCTATGGGGAAGCTAATTATGATAATGCTGATAATAATTATCGCGATGGAAATTGTGCTCATAAAACCCTAAACAATTAATTTTGTTGCATAATAATTTTTCCCTGCTCATTTGTCAATAAGATTTTTTCGCGTCGCGATCAAATATGTCCGCAAAATCAGTAATTTAACAAATTTGCATGCTTTGTTCTCCACATTCCCGGCAGCGTCTTGTTTAAAAAGACGCGTTATTTCAATGATTTAAGGTGAAAATAATCTTTTGTCCAAAAACGGCGGGCTTTTGTGCTGTATCCCGAAAAGCGGACATGGAAAATTAAGCTGATCGACGCAGATGGTGCCGTCTGTGCAGCGGTGGAAAAGGTAATTCTTTTTAAGAAAAAGATTGAATAAATTTGACATTT
>JBBIHZ010000195.1:0-4068 GCA_037446735.1 Deltaproteobacteria bacterium | reverse complement strand
ACTAGCTTTTTAGCGCTTCTAGCGCCGCTTAACTAGTCTAGAGCCATATTTTATATTGCAATTGAGACAATCATGTGTTTTGTAAAACGAATTTTACCGGAGGAATAACCATGAAGAAAAATTTGTTTTCTGCCATCTTGCTGCTTTTTAGCATATTTCTTTTATGCGGATGCGCCGCTCTTGTCGTCGGAGGCACCGCTGTGGGAGCGGGCGTGGGCACATATTATTATGCTTCCGGTGAATTGAAAACGGACTATCCCGCTTCTTTCGATAAGGTATGGAGCGCGTGCGAGAAAACCGTCGCCGACATGCGGGGAATCGATGTGGAACCTTTCCGGGAAATCGCCCGGGGAAGAATAAACGCCATCATCAAAGGCGAAAAAGTAAAAATTGAAGTGACTTATAAGGCAAAAGAACTGACAAATGTTTCGATCCGGGTGGGATTGCTTGGAAACAAGCTCTCTTCCCAATTACTTCACGATAAAATAGCCGATCACCTGGCCAATCAATAATTCAGAGGCAGCCATCAAAACAAAATATCGGCCGGGGCATTAATACCAGATGAAAAAAAAGATTATCGTGGGAATACTGCTTAGCCTTGTCTTGGTATATCTCTCCGTCCGCGGGATAAACTTTGACGAAACTATCGAAAGCCTGAGAAATATTAAACTGCTGCCGGTTGCCGGATTTATTGTCATAGTTCTGGTCATGCAGTTTTTGCGCTCCTACCGCTGGGGCGTCATTTTGAACCCCCTGCAGAAACTCGACCAGTTTACTCTTTTTGCCGTTACCTCTGTCGGATTTCTGGCTATTGCCGCCATTCCCGCCCGTCTGGGAGAATTTGCGCGCCCCTACTTAGTTTCACAGAAAAGCAAAATTAAGTTTTCATCCGCTCTTGGTACGATTTTTGTGGAAAGAGTTTTGGATAGCCTGGCCGTTATATCCATCATGGTAATTTCTCTCACCTTTATGCGCCTGCCCGACTGGATGATAAAATCAAGTATTATATTTTTCATTATTGCTTTTTTATTGCTTATTTTTATTGTTGTGCTGATCTGGAAACGGCAAACCGCATCAAATATCGCCCTGCGAATCTTCAGCAAATTGCCGGAAAAGCTGGCTCACAAAATTGATGAACTGATCCATCATTTTATTGATGGCTTCAAGATTATCACAGATATAAAAATGCTTTTATATCTTCTTTTCCTTTCGGCGCTTATCTGGTTTGTTGACGTTCTCGCAATCTATATGCTGTTTCTTGCTTTTGATTTCAGTCTGCCGTTTTTGGCGGCGGTGGTGCTCATGATTGTTCTGATTGCGGGAATCGCCATTCCTACCGCGCCCGGCTATATAGGCAACTGGCATTTCGCCTGCGTTTTGGGCTTGAGCATCTTCGGCATGCCCAAATCAGAAGCATTTTCCTTTGCCGTTGCTTATCATTTTCTTTCTATCGCCATTGTCGTTGTGCTGGGGATTCTGTTTATGCCTTACAATAAATTTTCCCCCAAAGAGATAAAGGCGCTACTCAACGGCGAAAAATCAAATAATAGCTGAATTGCTGCCGGCAGTTAAATCACCGCAATCATTACTCTCTTGCAACTAATTTCATGCTTTTGAGCTTTTTGTGCAAATTACTTCGCTCCAGGCCAATTGCTTCAGCGGTCTTGGAAATGTTTCCTTCGTTTTCCTCAAGTTTCTTCAGAATAAACTGCCTTTCAAAATCCGATTTTGCATCCTTCAGGGAATTGCTGATGACACTCAGCGAGATATTATCTTCCATGGCAAAAGGTGTTTTGCTTAAATCTTTGACCTGAAGCGGCGGAATATCTTTTGGCGTGATTTCCCTAGCTGGTGTAAGGATAACCAATCTTTCGATAATGTTTTTAAGTTCGCGGACATTACCGGGCCAATCATGCTCCATAAGCACGGCTAATGCTTCATCCGTTAATATTTTAGGCTCTTCGCCTTCTTTTTCCGCCGCGTCCTGCAAAAATTTTTCCGCCAATGGCCTGATGTCTTCCTTTCTTTCCCTTAATGTCGGGACATAAAGAGGTATGACGTGCAGGCGGTAATAAAGATCCTGACGGAAGCGCCCGGCTTCCATTTCCTTTTCCAAATCTTTATTTGTGGCGGCCAACACACGCACGTCCATATCGATGAGTTTGTTGCCGCCTACTCTTTCAAATTTCTTCTCCTGGAGTATGCGCAGGATTTTTGCCTGCGCTTTTAGACTCATATCCGCCACTTCATCCAGAAAAATCGTGCCATCGTGAGCCAGGTCGAATTTGCCGCGTTTTTTTTCCGTCGCTCCGGTAAAGGCTCCCTTTTCGTGCCCGAATAATTCACTCTCAATCAATTCTTCGGGAATCGCCGCGCAGTTTACTTCCACAATCGGCTTATGCGCACGGTGGCTTAAGTGGTGTATGGAACGCGCCACCAGTTCCTTGCCCGTGCCGTTTTCTCCCATAATAAGAATCCATGCGTTTGTCGGGGCGACAATGTTGATCATTTCCTTAAGTTCCGTTATCTGTTTGCTGACACCTGTTAGCTCATACTGATGCACTATCTTTTGCTTCAGCATGATGTTTTCCGCTTCCAGGCGCAAAACGTTAAGCGCGTTATTGATCAAAATTATCACTTTTTCCAGCGAAAGAGGTTTTTCGATGAAATCAAAGGCGCCTAATTTGGTGGCTTTCACTGCCGTTTCAATCGTGCCGTGCCCCGACATCATAATTACCATTACATCAGGATACTGCGCCTTAATCTTTTTGAGTGTTTCCAAACCGTCAATGCCGGGTAACCAGATATCGAGCATTACTAGCTGTGTCAGTTCCTCTTCCATGATTTTGAGCGCATCTTCTCCGCTGCCTGCCACCAGCACATTATAGCCTTCATCGCTTAAGATTCCTTTCAGCGTCTGGCAGATGCTTTCTTCATCGTCAACAATGAGGATATTTTCTTTCATTGTTTATAAGTATTTAATTTAAAATATATTATCAACAACTATTTACGAAATATTTGCCCTGCCTCAGGCGACCGGCAAATAAAATGATATTATTGTGCCTTGCGGATGATTATCCGCGACGGTCACCTGGCCGCGATGATCAGAAATAATCGAGTTCACAATGGCCAGTCCCAAACCGGTGCCGGATTTTTTTGTCGAAAAATATGGTTCGAACATCTTTCCCTTGTGGCTTGCCGGGACACCCTCGCCATCGTCGGCAACAGCAACAAAAACCTTGCTCGTCTGCTCATCATAATTCATGGTTATTTCAATTTTTCCTCCCCTGCCGTCAATTGCGGCTACCGCATTATCCAGGATGTTTATCAATACGCGGTTCATCTGCTGCGCATCGAACTCGAATTTCGGCAAACTTGCCGCTTTATTGAGAATAAATTCTATATCTTTATGAGCATCCTGAAAAAGGAAAACGGATTCGGCCACAACTTCGTTCAGATCATTGACGGATGGTGTCGTTACGGGCATCCGTGCGTATTGCGAAAATTCATTTACCAAATTTTTAAGCACATCGACCTGGTCAATAATCGTCTGCGTGCATTCTTTGAATACAGAACCCTCCTCGCCCAGCTTGTCACCGTATTTTTTCTGAAGTCTTTGGGCGGACAGCTGCACAGGCGTAAGAGGATTCTTGATCTCATGCGCCATTCTACGGGCGACTTCGCGCCACGCGGCCGAGCGTTCTGCTCTCTGTAATTGCGTCAGATCTTCAAAAATCACGACCATACCCGCGTCCTTGCCTTCTTCGTCTTTGATCAGGGTAAGAGTAAGCAGAACGGTAAGAGCTCTGTCTTTGAATATCAGCTCCACCTGTTTTTGCAGCACGCCTTCCTGAGTTTCGTTTATTTCTTTCAAAAATTCATCAATGCGAATGAGATGCTCTGAAACCATTAATTCGCGAAAATTGTGGAATAGTACATTCTCTATTTTAATATCGAGCATTTTTTCTGCGGCCTGGTTTATCGTTGTGATAACGCCGTTTTTATCAAGAGATATAATTCCGACGGAAACATTGCTTAAAATCGTTTCGATATATTTGCGGCGTTGTT
>JBBIHZ010000194.1:2583-4081 GCA_037446735.1 Deltaproteobacteria bacterium | reverse complement strand
ATACCATACGAACAAACAATTTGGCGGGAGTATCAACAAGGCGGCGAGTACTGATCATAGAAGATAATGATGAATCTCAATATTCAGGATAAAGTCGCCCTGATAACGGGTGGCGGCAACGACATAGATCGGGCAACATGTCTGTGCCTTGCGGCGGAGGGCGCGAAAACAGTCGTCGTAGATTTGCCAAAAAGTCGATGCCGAAAAAATTGCCCTGCTCAATCATCAAGCCGTCTTTGACAAGAAAATAATCGCCTGGCTTGTAGCCGGCAAAACAAAATCCCTTTACCGATTTAACTGTGCATTTGATATCAAAAATGGCTCTCTTCGCCCTGCTTTCCTACCACGGGTCGACATAATTATGACTAGTTTTTCCCGGCCGGCAGGACGCTGCTTCCAGCCCTCGCATTATCCATTTGCGCGTGTCGGCCGGGTCAATCACCGCGTCAATTTCCAGATGTGCGGCCATATTGATGGCCTTACCCCGTTCATACAACTGAGCGACCAGTTTTTCATAAATAGCCTCGCGTTCGGCCGGATCCTTAATCGCTTCCAGTTCTTTTTTAAATCCGGCCTTGACAGCGCCTTCCAGCCCCATGCCGCCGAATTCACCGGTCGGCCAGGAAACGGTGAAAAAGGAATCATGAAAACCGCCGCGGGCCATCGCCATCACGCCCAAGCCGTAACCGCGGCGCAAAATCACCGTAAAATAAGGAACGGTCAGATGAGAACCGATAACAAACATGCGGCAGACATGACGCACCTGCGCGCGTTTTTCTATTTCCGGCCCGACCATGAAACCGGGCGTGTCACACAGAGATAAAATCGGCAGGTTATGCGCTTCGCAAATCTGCATGAGCCTGGCTGCCTTGTCCGCGCCTTCCGCCTCGATGGCGCCGGCCATATGCATGCAGTTGTTGGCGATCAGGCCAAAAGGTCTGCCTTCTATTCTGATAAAGCCGGTAATCATGCACGGTCCGAATTTGGGACGAAGCTCCAGAAACGAATCCGTGTCCGCCAGTGCCCGGATTACCAAGCGCGCGTCATACGCGCGTTTTCTGTTTTCCGGAATCATTTTACGCAGGCGCGCCTGGTCACCCGCTTCCCACTTTGAAGTCGCTCCCTGAAAATAGGAAAGATATTTTTTGGTGGCGGCTACCATTTCGACATCGTCAGCCACTTCGATATCCACCACGCCGCTTTGCGTCTGCACGTCAATGGGGCCTACTTCTTCCGGTTTAAATACTCCTAGGCCACCTCCTTCAATCATCACCGGACCACCCATGCCGATATTGGAATTTTTTGCGGCGATAATCACGTCACAACAGCCCAGGAGCGCGGCGTTGCCCGCGAAACAGGGGCCGGAGACAACACCCACCACCGGCACTTTGCCGCTGAGGCCGCCGAACAGACCGAATGTTCGCAAATCCAAACCGGCGACCATGACGCCTTCCGCGTCGATATCGCCGGGACGTCCGCCGCCGCCCTCGGCAAACAA
>JBBIHZ010000194.1:0-2573 GCA_037446735.1 Deltaproteobacteria bacterium | reverse complement strand
CTTCGTGCGCTAGATTCAGCATCCGGGCTTTCTTTTTATGGTTGAAAAAGCCCTGCGTGCCGGCCAGTACGCTATAGTCATAAGCCAAAACCATGCAACGCGATTTTTCCGCCGGAAATATATCTCCATTTATGTTGCCGATGCCGGCGATCAAACCGTCAGCGGGAGTTCTTTCGATAAGATCATCCAGAGAACGCCTTCCGCGCTGAGCGGCCATGGTCAAGGCGCCATATTCAATAAAAGTTCCTGTATCAAAAAGATCCTCCACATTGGCGCGCGTGGTGCGCTGATTTTTTTTCGTTCTTTTCGCCACCACATCAGGGCGGTTTTCATCCAACCCGTAAGAATGCCTTTTAATCACCTCTGCCAGATCCGCGCGCAGCGGATTGCCGTCGGCTTCTTTTTCCGCCGGTTTAATATTCCTTTCTTTAGCGCTTTCTTCCTTTACTTTCATTTACCGCTCTCACCGTTTGTTTTTTCAGGAAACCATCTCCCGGACAATTTCTTTGATCGGCTTAATATCCCTGATTAAGGCGCTTATCTGTCCGGCGCCGAACGCGGCGCGATCGTAGCGGCCGGTCTGGTCGGGGTTAATATCCAGTTCATCGGCAATATTTTTTACCGCCGGATCGGACATTTTTTCCTTAACCCACGGAGTGACGATAATTCTCTGCGCCACTTTCATGCCCAGCGCGGGAATCAAATCGGTGCCGCCATCGCCGCTCTCCACAATCGCTTTTTTCCAATGCTCGGACGCGGGGCTTTCCTGGGATGCCAGAAACCTCGTGCCCACCTGCACACCCTGCGCCCCAAGCGCCAGCGCCGCTTTATAACCGCGGGAATCGGCGATGCCTCCGGCCGCCACAATGGGTACACCCACATAGTCCGCCACCAGCGGCACGAGCACCATGGTGGATGATTCCGGATTCCGTGAGCGCAGGCCGCCGGCTTCAGAGCCCACAACCACGAGCGCGTCCGCGCCGGCTTTCACGGCCGCCAGCGCGTGCGGCAGGGCCAGCACCACGTGAATTCCCTTCATCCCCAAACCGTGAATGATCGGATAAACATCTTTGGGGGAACCAACAGATGTGGTCACGGCTTTTACACCGGCTTCCGCAAGTATCTTCAAAATTTCCGCGTTGGCGGGATTTATCAGCATAATATTTGCGCCAAAGGGCTTATCCGTGAGCCTTTTGACTTCAGCAATAATTCTTTTTACTTCATCCATGTCATTGATAAAACCCAGCGCCAGCATTCCATAGGCTCCCGCCTCGGATACCGCGGCGACCATTTTTGGGCTGTTAAACATGCCTATGGGACCCTGAATAATAGGGTGGCGACAGCCCAGCATCTTGAGCAATTCTGACATAAAAAACCTCCTCAATTATCAATTAGCGCACCTGATTTCCCATCAGAGTGAAGCAAGAACATATTAACTAAAAGAATAGTCTATTTAAAGACGGAAGGCAAACGATTGCATAAATTTTTTTCGTCAGCATCCTACCGCTTTATTAATAATGAGTTTTTGCCGCTCGATTGGCCATGGCGATGGCCTGATGGGCAAAATCAACAGACAATCCGAGCGTGTTTAACGCCTCTGCGGGGCTGTGAAAACCCATGCTGTTTTCCGCGGCGATAAAATCCCAAAACCACTGCGCCTTGCGGACGAGTTCGCGCGCTTTTTCCAGTTCAGCCTTATTGGCGCCGGAAACTTTGGCCGCCCTGCCGATAACCTCATGAGCCCGGGCGATGGCTGTTCCCGCCGTGCGCTGCATTTCCCAGACGTTGCCTTGTATGGTTTTCACGCGCTCCATCATCCGTTTCTCATCCTGTTTATGACAGGTCAGGCAGGAAGCTTCCACGTGCTTCATCGGGCTGGTCACCCAATGCGAACTGTATTTGCGCCCGTCTTTTCTCATGTAGGGCATGTGGCAATCCGCGCAGGACACGGCTGATTGCGCGTGCGCGCCGGTGCTCCATAATTCAAAATCCGGATGCTGCGCCTTGAGCATTTTTACGCCGGACACGGAGTGCAGCCAGTCCTGCTCAAAACCTGCCGGCTTCTCCGCGTAATAAGCGTAAGTTTCTTTCGCCTTTAGCCCCTTGTCCCACGGGAAAACAACTTTTTTATCCGGTGGCGCGAAATAATATTCAGAGTGGCACTGTCCGCACACGTAACTGCGCATTTCTTCACGCGACGCTTTTTTAACATCAACCCCTCTTTTCTGCATCGCTTCAATGAAAGCGGGCACAACAACCCGCAGGCTCATACTGGTCGGATCATGGCAGTTGGCGCAGGTTATCGGATGTTTGATGCGCCCGAACAGTTGCAGTAACGGCACACGCGTATAACCGTCCCCCATGTCCTTATAAATATCAACCAGATTGGCCGTCTTGCAGGTCATGCAGGAGCCGGGACTTGCCGGGCCGATCCTTTTCGTTTCTTTTAAATCCTGCAGCGAATAGGGATGCCCGCGGTCTTCCGAGTAATCCTTGCTGAAAGGCATGCCCTGAAAATTCATCGTGATTTCCGGCTCTTTGGTGGATTTCTGATAGTTGACACTGCCGCCGAA
>JBBIHZ010000193.1:0-4083 GCA_037446735.1 Deltaproteobacteria bacterium | reverse complement strand
CTGGTCTACCGCACTGTAACCGGCGCCGATCATGAACATGCCGGTGTTTTTCTCCTTGACCCGGACATTGATGTTCATCTTATCTTTTTCCGGGCCTCTTTCCGTCTGAAAATCAACTTCTTCAAAATATCTCAGGCGGTTTAGGCTGGCGTAACTTTGCTTTAGTTTGGAACTGGAATATAAATCTCCTTCCACCACCGCCAGTTGGCGGCGGATAACCTTGTCGCGCGTTATCGTATTGCCGCTGATCGCGATACGGTTGATAAAAACCAGTTCGCCCTTGACGATTTTATAGTCCACATCGACTATTTGTTCTTTGTCCTTAATGTCTATTCTGGGGTCGACATCCGCGTAGGCGTAGCCCTCGTCTGTGCAGGCCTGGACCAGCGTATCAATATCCTTGACGATGTTTTCACGATTGTAATGCTGCCCCTCTTTTATCTGCAGCGAGGCATACAAATCACCGTAAGGTTTTTTGAGGGAATCACCGGAAATACTGACCGCGCCGAATTTAAATCTTTTCCCCTCTTTAATCTGAACTTTTATATACAGGCCTTTTTTATCGTAGGATATGTCCGGCTCCGCCACCTGGGCGTTAATAAAGCCGTTATTGAAGTAAAAAGCGTTAATTTTTCCCAGATCCTGCTTGAGCTGATCGCGGTTCAATATGCCCGCGTCGGTGAAAAAGCTGAAAATACCGCTCTCTTCCGTGGTCATCATTTTTTTCAGCTCTTTGGAAGAATATGCCTCATTGCCTTCAAAGGTTATGGCCTTGATATATATCTTTTCGTTTTCCGTGATATCGAAGATGACGCGATAATCACGTTCACCATCTCGCTCCACCACATCGGTAATTTCCGCGTTATAATAACCTTTGGTATCATAAAGATTTTTGATTTTTTGGATATCGGATTTAATCTTTTCCTGATTCAAGCTTTCCCTGGTTTTAATTGTCAGCAATTCCATAATGTCGGACTTGCTCAGCGCCTTATTGCCTTTAATTTGAATGTCCGTAACCAGCCCGCGCTCCACAACGGTAAAGGTCACCACCTTGCCTTCCGGCGTGTTTGTTGCCGCCGCGGTCACATCAAGAAAAAAGCCCATTTTGAAAATAGTTTTGATATCCGCGGTGATGTCCGCTTCAATATAAGGGCCGCCTTCCCTGCTTTTTAGCTGCTGAGTGATTGCCACGGCTTCAATCTTGCGGTTACCCTGAATCTCTATTTTGGCGATTTTTTCGACCAATCCCACGCGCGTCAGGATATCCGTTTTTAACTGCGCCGCCGCATCGCCCAAGCCTTCCCGGCCTCTGGCCTGAATGACAACTGGCGGCAAAATTTTGGCCGTTCGCACGTTGATGACTTTCGCGTCGATGCTGAATGATTCACCCAGCTGCGTGATGCTGCCGGTCACCACAAACTCGGCGCCCAGAGCTCTTCCCGCGCTTATGGCACTTTGCTCATTTATTTTCGCCTTGCCGCGCAGATAGGAATCAGCCGATACCACCTGGAGCTGCTTTTCCTTTTTCAACTGAGCGTTGATCTGCCGGTAAAACGATTCCTGGATGGCCGCGTTGTCTCCTTTGCTGTAAACCTCAAAAGGCAGAGCGCTGATCCTTTTGGCTTCCTGCGCCTGGGCCGGAATGAGAGAAAAAATCAAAATAAAAAAGCAAATAACATTGACGCGGCGGGGCATTTTGTTCCTATTCATAGTCATAAATTTTCCCGTCACGCAGTCCAATTCTGCGCGACATCCTTTCTGCCAATATTTTATTATGCGTCACTATAACAAGCGTGATTTTCCTTGTTTGATTTAAATTAACCAGGATGTCTTCTATCTTTTTTCCTGTCTCCGTGTCAAGGTTTCCCGTGGGCTCATCGGCCAGAATGATTTCCGGCTCCATTACCAGCGCCCGGGCGATAGCCACCCGCTGCTGTTCGCCGCCGGAAAGCTCTCCGGGTTTGTGTTTTAACCGCTCTTTGAGACCCACTTCCTCCAGCAAGTCGTTTGCTTTGGTTGCCGCCGCTCTCGGAAGCATGCCGCTGATCAGCGCCGGCATCATAACATTTTCCAACGCGTCAAACTCGGGAAGAAGATTATTAAACTGAAAAACAAAGCCGATTGTCGTATTGCGAAAACGCGCTATTTTTTTCTCTTCCCAGTCAAAAACATTAACGCCATTGACGTGCATGTATCCTGCCGTCGGATGATCCAGCGTGCCGAGGATATGCACCAGAGTGCTTTTGCCGGCGCCGGAAACGCCTAAAACAGCCAGCGATTCGCCAGGAGCAATTTTTAGGTTCAGGCCACGCAAAACTTCTATTTTATTTCCATCCTTAACGAAGGTTTTGGATAAATTTTTAAGTTCAATCATTTTCTGCCTTAGCCGGAAAATTCCTATTCATACCGCAAGGCTTCCGCTGGATCCAGCTTGGACGCCCGCAACGAAGGATATATTGTTGATAAAAAACAGATCAGCATCGTTCCCGCGACAATGATCGCCACATCCGAGTAATTAACCTGCGAGGGAAGCTCACTTAAGTAATACACATCGCCCGGCAAGATCTGGAAATTGAAAACCCTTTCCACAAACTGAGAAATTTTCTGCAAATTAAAAGCTACCGCAAGACCTGTAATGCATCCCAGAAACGTGCCGATAAAACCGACGATCATCCCCTGATAGATAAAGGTTTTCATGATGGAATACGATGTCGCCCCCATCGATTTCAGAATGGCAATGTCTTTATTCTTTTCCATGACCACCATGATCAGCGCGCTGATGATGTTGAATGCGGCGACAAGAACAATCAGGCTCAAAATTATAAACATGACCCGCCGCTCGAGCTTCAGCGCGGCAAACAGATTGCGGTTCATCTGCATCCAGTTATTCGCCCAGAAAGGATAACCGAGCTTGCCCTGAATATCGCGGGCAACCACGTCCGCCCTGTAGATATCCTCGACAATGATATCGATGCCCGTTACCGCGTCGCCCATCTGCAGAAAATCCTGCGCGCTTTTGAGCGATAAAAAAGCCAGCGTTGAGTCATATTCGTAAAATCCCGACTCAAAGATGCCGACAACGACAAATTTATTCATGCGGGGCACCATGCCCATCGGCGTGGAAATGCCCAGCGGAGATATTATGGTAACGGTGTCATAAAGAAAAATGCCCAGGTTGCGTGCCATTTCTCTGCCGATGAGCATGCCGTTTAAATGAGCGTCTTGGCCGGGAATCTTTTTTAAGGCATTGCCGGAAATTTTATCGAGATGCGCGATTTCTCCTTCCCTGATTTTTCCCAAATTAACCACTTTAAAAGCGCTTTTGGTGTCCAAGCCGCGGATCACCACGCCGCTGACGCTGTTGCCGCTGCGCACCATGGCCTGCGTGTAAACAAAAGGCGTGGACGCAACCACGCCTTCGACTCCTTCAACCACTTTCCGGACTTCCTCGTAATTTTTCATCGGACCGTTTATATCGGCGGTAAGTTCGATATGGGATCTGATGCCCAGAATTTTTGTACGCAAATCCTTCTCAAAACCGTTCATCACCGCGAGCACGATAATCAGGGCGGCCACACCCAAAAAAATACCGAGAATCGATATGGAAGTAATGATCGAGACAAAAACCTGTTTGCGTTTGGCCCTTAAATAACGCCTGCTTATGAAAAATTCATAACCCATCAATAATTATCCTGTCGCCCTAAACGCTATCTTCAATCAGGGGAAAATTTCATCCTATTCCGTTTTCGTGCGCAGCAACGGGAATAGAATCACGTCGCGAATTGAGGCGGAATCGGTAAAGAGCATGACCAAGCGATCGATGCCGATGCCTTCTCCCGCAGTCGGCGGCATGGCGTATTCCAGCGTGCGTATATAATCCTCATCCATTTCGTGTGCTTCATCATCGCCTGTTTCCCGTTCCTTCAATTGCTGCTCAAATCTTTGCCGCTGGTCGGCAGGGTCATTGATCTCCGAAAACGCGTTGGCAAGTTCCTTGCCGTAAATATAGAGCTCAAAACGATCGGTCAGATTTTTATCCTTCGCCGAACGGCGCGACAGAGGTGATACCTCTACCGGATAAAG
>JBBIHZ010000192.1:0-4092 GCA_037446735.1 Deltaproteobacteria bacterium | reverse complement strand
TTGATAAGCGTCATAGAGAATAAACTGCGCTACCGCGTGGTCTCTTTTGGCCGTGCGCTGCGCCAAGGCCACTGCTTTCTTTTCATCTTTGGATACACCTAAACCCTCGTAATACATTGCCGCCAGACCGGTCTGCGCGGCGGCGTCATTCTTAGCGGCCAGCGGCTCAAAAATATTCAGCGCAGTTTTGTAATCTCCGCTTCTTAAGGCCTGATACCCTTGATCCACACTTTGCGCCCATAAGTTTGCAGCATAAATCAAAATCATCATTGCCGTGATTAAAAATATTTTTCGCGACATATAAATATTATCCCTTTTTGCTGATTCTTTTGTGAAAACCGGCGCTTATAAAAAATCATCTAGCCTGCCCGCAAGCCGAGAGAAAAGCGCCGGAAGCTTGTCGCATTTTATTTGCAACTCCACGCTAAGAAAATTTTTTAGCATTTCTAAATACTTGCGCCTTAAAAGCTTGCCGCATTCAAAATACGGAAAGATTTATCGGGTATTATAATACTATTATTGCACTAAAAAAAGCCCGATGATTATTGCACCATCGGGCTTTGCCGAAATCATTCGCGGAAACTGCTGAAAGCAAACGGAACTCTCTTATGACAGCAATTGCCGCGGCATACAATCACTCCGTATGATGTTCTTTCACAAACACAACAAATTTCTTTTTGCCCTTGCGACGAATTCACCTGGTTTGCGACTTTGTCGCAATCTTTACCCGCAAGTTTATAAACAACTTTGCCGTCCTTGTCTTTTTCTTCGATCATTTTGCAATCTAATTTTGCTTTTACCTGGCCTGCTGCAGGCTGTCTGTTTAATTTGTTTTCCGCCGCCGCCCTCGGCAATACGCCGGAAAAATAAATTGAAACCAACAAAATAACGAAGCCCATAAACAAAATTCTTAAAATTTTCATGCTTATTCCTCCTTTATTTTTATTTACCTCTTTTTCCCCTGAAAAAACCCTTTTGGCAAGGGAAAAATGTTAAGCGCATGTTCTTCTAAATAAGGATATTGTCGAATATAATCATAGTTTATATGGATATTTCCCGCCATTGGGCGGAGGTTACTTTCCATTCGCCCGACTCTTTTTTCAGCGTCACGTCAAAATCCCATACGCCGAGCGATTCCGGTATGACATCGCTTATGGAACCCGTCTTGACGCCGCTGGTAAGCACCGCTTCGAATTCGGCTTTTGCCGCCACGCCTTCCACAGAAATATGAAGATTGCTGATGTAGGCCGTTATCTTCGGATAGCGGAAAAAGTAACCGAGGAGCAACCCTTTGATGCTTTCGTAATTATTGCCTTGGGGATCGGAATAGTTTTTGGAGACGTGCTTCATAACTTTCTTGACTTCTTTTTCTTCGCTTGCCGCCTGAACAGCCGTGATAACCTTTTTAACCTTAGCCTGCTCGTCTTCTTTCGCGCAGCCGCTGAAGGAAGAGGCAAAAATAAAAACAAGAAAAATCGCGATGGTTTTCTTCATGATGTCTCGCTAATTTATAATAATGTTTTATCAATATTGCCCAGGCCGCCGCATTCCGGCGTGTAGCAGGTAACGTTTCTGAACTCGCATTTTCTGAAGCAGGAGGGGCATTGTTCCGGGATGTTCTGCGCCTTGAGAATGTAGCCGCATTCTCGGCATTTCCAGTAGGTCATGCCGCAGTCGGGGCATTTGTCGTCGTCAAACGGCTTGTTTGACCTGTAGCCGCAAATCGCGCATTCTTTAACCGCCATATCCATACCTCCTTTAAGCGAAGCTGTTTCTGACTTAAAGATGCCGCTTTTTCCAGTTTATACTACAATCCCAAATCCTGCGCCACGCCTTTCATCGCTTCCAGCCCCAGCGCGATAAATTCATCCAGCTCCAGACCGATTTCACTGCAGGAGGCAATCTGCGCGCGGTTCGCGCCCGCGGCAAAGCGTTCTTCCTTAAATCTCTTTCTGATGGACTTGGCTTCCACGTAGGCGAGCTTTTTATCCGGGCGCACCAGGGCCGCGGCGGTGATGAGCCCGGTCAAAGGATCAGTGCAAAAAAGAGCTTTATCCAACAGCGTCACTAAAGGTTCGCCGAGCATCTGATTATGCGCTAAAATCGCATGGCAGACCGCATCGCTTGCGCCCAGTTTTTTGGCCATTTCCGCGCCGGGCTTGCCGTGGATTTTCATATCCGCGTTGGTCAGATCAATATCGATATCGTGCAAAAGCCCCGCCAGCCCCCACTCTTCTTCGTTCTCGCCGAAGCGCCGGGCCAGCGCGCGCATGATGGCTTCCGTAGCCAGCATGTGTTTGATAAGGTTTTCGGTCTTCACGTTTTCCCGGACGGCTTTAAGCGCCGCTTCGCGTTCCATAAAAAGCTTCTCCTGATGAACAAAGCTGATTTCCAAACCCTCTATAATAAAACTGCCATCTTGTACACCATTTGTTAAACAAAAAAGCAGGAAGCTTTTGTTAAGCGGAATAATCGGCCCCACTGCTTTTCAATATTGATTCTCCAATAGCGCCGGCTTTCTTGTAAAGAAATAATCTGTATTGCATGGCCTGAATATTTTAAGAATATTGTCTTGACAGGCGAGGCGCTCGTCTTTATATTGCACGCGCCTTGTATATAGGAACAAAAGCGTAAAAGAGCATTGCAGTGAATCTCGATTCTTTATTCTATCCAAAAAGCATAGCCGTTATTGGCGCTTCCGACAATCTGGGTGGAGGGAAAATGCCCTATTTTCAGATTATACGGGCTAACGGCTTTAAAGGTTCTATTTACCCGGTAAATCCGCGACGGGGCACAGTGGACGGGGTCAAGGCCTACGCCTCTATCGACGAACTTCCCGAACCGGTTGATTTCGCGATTGTCGCCGCTCCTGTCGAGCAGTCCATGGATATTGTCAAAGCGGCGGTGCGCAAGCATATTAAGTTCATCCATTTTTTCACCTCCGGTTTTGGAGAAACGGGAAACCGGCAACTGGAAGAGGATTTGGTCGCAGAAGCGCGTAAAGGGCATCTGCGCATTGTCGGACCGAACTGCATCGGAATTCACTGTTCCGAATCGAAAATTTCTTTTACGTTCGCTCCTGAACAGGAGTTGCCCGGCACAGTCGCCTTCCTGGGCCAGTCGGGCGGGATTACGGGTAATTTTCTGGCGTTGGCCTCCACGAGAAAAATCCCGCTCAATAAAGTCGTCTCCTACGGAAACCAGATAGATCTGCGGCTTGAAGAATATATGGATTATCTGGCCGATGATAAAAAAATCCGCATCATCGCCTGCTACGTTGAAGATATCAAAGACCCGGATCATTTCCTGCAGGCGCTGAAAAAGACGACGGCCAAAAAACCGGTTATTATTCTCAAGGGGGGAAAAACGGAGGCAGGCTCAAAGGCGGCGGCAAGCCACACGGGCGCCATGGCCAGTGATTACACTATCTGGGCCGCTGTCATCAGGCAGCATGGCGGCCTTCTGGTGGACAACTTTGACCAGATGATGCACCTGGTGATGCTGGGCACGTCTAAAAAACTCCTGCGGGGAAAGCGCGTGGGATTCCTGGGCGCCGGAGGCGGCGTTTCGGTTCTCTTCAGCGATCTCGCCGTGCAGGCAGGCCTTGTTCTTCCCGAATTGAGCGCCCGCGCCCAGCAGAAGATCAGCGAAAAAATCATGGGGGTCAATACCTCGACGGTAAACCCGGTTGACCTGGGCGCCTTCGGCTTTGACCTCAACGTCATGCTGCACACCATGAAAGCCATCGATGAAGATGAAGGAATCGATGTCATAGTTCCCTACTTTTCCGTCGAATATATCATGCGTTCGGAAACCATTCTTCAGGTAAAAAATAACGCCGATACCATCATGGAAATGGCTCATCAAATTAATAAGCCCGTCATTCCCATATTATCCAGCTTTGTGGAAGACAGTCTTGACGTGGAGCGTACCAGAATTACAACTTTTGCCGCTCTGCGCAACGCGGGATTTCCCGTCTACATAAAAATGCAGGACGCCATCTACTCCATTGGAACCTACTTTGAATGGGCCGCGAAACACCCCCTCGGAAAAACCAAGATTACATCATAAGAAAAGAGACTTGTCGATTTT
>JBBIHZ010000191.1:0-4118 GCA_037446735.1 Deltaproteobacteria bacterium | reverse complement strand
AAAAAAGCGCTGCCGATCAAAGACTGACTGTCCGGCAAGTGGTTGACTTTTACAAAAAGCGCTGCCGATCAAAGGCTGACTGTCCGGCAAGTGGTTGACTTTTATACTTTAGTACTCCCATATGAAGATCTTAACGATGATTGGAAGATTGTCAAACCAGCCCCGCAGGTCTTTGAGGCTGTATCGCCTGATAGAAGGATAAAATTTAAAAAATGCCCTCTCCCGCAGACGGCAGAGGGCAAAGCAAAATTTTTTGATATGTTTTAAAAAAAACAGGCCGCAGACGGTTAATTCAAGCAGTTGCCTGCCTGTCCCCGAGACGGACATAATGACGGCGCGGAGCAACGCTTTTATATGCCGGGCGGATTATTTTGCCGCCGTTGGCCAACTCTTCGATGCGGTGCGCGCTCCAACCGGCAATTCTGGACATGGCAAAAAGCGGCGTATACAGCTCTGGTGGAATGTCCAGCAGGCGGTAAAGAAAGCCGGAATAAAAATCAACATTCGCGCTAACGCCTTTATACATTTTGCGTTCATGGCCGATTATTTCCGGCGCTATTTTTTCGACCCTTTCGTAAAGTCTCATCTCTTCGGCCAACCCTTTTTCCTCGGCGAGTTTTGCCACGTATTCGCGCAAAATCAGCGTGCGTGGATCGGAAACCGAATATACGGCATGGCCGACGCCGTAGATTAGGCCACTGCGGTTGAACGCTTCTTTTTTCAGTAGCTTCATGAGATAATTTTCTATCTGGCGCTCATCATCCCAATTGGCGATATTTTTTTCAGGTCCTCAAACATCTGGACAACTTTTATATTGGCGCCGCCATGCCGGGGGCCCTTTAAAGAACCTATCGCCGCGGCAATAGCCGAATAAGTGTCTGTCCCGCTGGAAGTGACCAAGTGCACGGTGAAAGAAGAATTGTTGCCGCCACCATGCTCCGCGTGCAGCACCAGCGCCAGATCCAGAAGCTGTTCTTCCAGCGGCGTATATTTGCTGTCATGCCTGAGCATATGCAAAAAATTACCGGCGGTGGACAAATGGGGCTGCGGGCTGTGAATCACCAGACTCTTATTACCGTAGCGGTAAGCGTGCGCCTGATAACAGTAAACCACCAGCAAGGGGAAAACAGCGATGAGCTGAAGGCATTGCCTGAGCACGTTGGAAATGCTGATGTCTTCCGCGCGTTCGTCCAGAACGTACATGGAAAGAATGCTCTGCGCGATAGCGTTCATGATATCGCGGCTGAAAAGCTTGAGGATCGAATCATGCACCAAATCATCCGGCAGAGAATTATAAGAGCTGAGCAGTTTCTGAAATCGTTCCAGTTCACGCTTATCCGGCAGTTCCCCAAAAAGGAGCAGATAGCAGGTTTCTTCAAATCCGCTGTGTCCGTCAGCCATAAAGCCGGAAACAATTTCGTTAATATCGATACCGCGGTAAATGAGGCCCCCGGCCCCAGATCGGATTCATTATCATCTCCAATCTGCGTGTGCGCCTGCACTTCGCCTATCTGCGTCAAGCCCGCAAGCACGCCTTTGCCTTTAAATCACGCAATCCTCGCTTCACGTCGTACTTGGCGTATAATGAAGAATCCACCATGCTGCTGGATGCGGCCATGGAAGTAAGTTGGTCCAGCCATTTTTCGTCGCTACTTTTCATTGTTTTGCTCCCTGATTAATTGTTGAATTCTCTTTAATTAACCCGCAAAAAATATTTACCATCGGCACTGAAACTTAGGGCCATTAAAAAAATTGTAAAAACATGCGGGCGATATTTAAGTAAGATTTTTAAAAAGACGATGAAATATTGCGCTGTATTAACCTGACGGCTCAATATAGCCAATGATGACTATTTCGTCAATAAGTTTGTGCCCGCCGTCCGGGACGCGGCCATTCATCAATATTAAATCTTTTAATACCAAGACGAAAAAATATTACAGCGTCTCTTCTTCCCTGTCTTCCGGCGAATTCGGCGCCAGCTTGCGGTAGTTGCGGATATTTACGCGATGATTAAAAACAATCAACATAAGCGAAGCCAGCGCCCCCGACATAGCGCCTAACTTCCACAAACCGTAATGAGCCTGTCCGACCGCCAGAATAAAGACCATGAAAAAAGAAGCGATGAAGGTAACGCGGAAAACACCGTAGGTTGCCAGCCACGCCGCCGCGGAGACCGCAGCTGCCCAGGGAGAAACCAGCAGCGTGTATCCCAGATAATTTGCCACTCCCTTGCCGCCGCGAAAACCGTGAAAACAGGGAAAGCTGTTGCCTAAAATAAGGCAGAAGGCCGCCCAGGGCAGGAGTGATACCTTCAGATAATAACAGGCGACAATCGCCACCGCCATAGCCCGTCCGAGATCCAGCAAAAATATCACCGTCGCCCAGCCTATACCCGCCTGACGATAAACGTTGGTCGTGCCGGCGTTGCCGCTGTAACTTAAGCGCGGGTCTTCCCTGCCGGTCAGCCGGAAAAAAATAATGGCGAAATTGACGGAACCAGCCAGATAAGCAAAAAGAAATACCGGCAGTGTCCTGATCATAAAGTCATCCTCTTATTATCCACGGCGGCGGCCGCAGTCGCCCGCCGCTCACATCGCGCATTTCCAGAGCAGTTATCGCTTCGCACAATACATCATTTGTGCCATAAATCCAACCATCGAAAATCAGCCGCTTTTCGCTTGTCTCCTTTGGCGCGACGCGCCCCAGATAACTTCCCCCCTTTTTTGTCTGCTGATAAATTATTCTTTTTTCAAAACCTACAGGGAAAGCGACCATATCGGCAAAACGCTGCCCCCAGACACAGGCCATATGCATCAGCGCGTCAAAAGGAAAAGGCGAACCGAGCGTTTCCTCGTCCGCTTGTGACTCGCCTCCTGAGAGATACCCCAGCGCGCCGGAAGAAGAAACAGACAGATCTCCTGTTATGTTCTGATATGCCTTGCCGAACACGACAAGCTCCCGGTAAACGGTATCGGACGAAATGCTGATGCACGCGCCATTCAATTTTTCCGCGTCGCGAAAAGGGACCGGCACAGGTTTAAAATCAGAAATTTTTTTGAATTCAACAAAAGCGTGTTCTATCAGACGGCTTATCTTACTGTTCTTCGCCTTTACGGCCGTCAAAAGCATGGCGGATACATCGCTGTCGTTTTTTTTGAGCTTCATTGTGATTGTTTGTTTTTTCGCGTCCGGCATAAGAGTTAAAAACCTCGGAAAGCGCGCCTCTGACAAGAACGAAACATTATTTCCCGGATAAATAACTTTAACGGCTTTGGCCATGACAATCAGCGCCTCCACTGCCGGAAGAATCGCCTTGCCTTCAAAGTGATGATCATACAGGTAGGGCGCCAGATCTATTTCCAGCCTGTAGCGATTTTCTTTTACTTCGGGAATGATTTCCATAACTGAACTGTTTTGGGATCGACTGCCACGGGAACACCCTTGAGATTCATGGCGCAATGTCTGGTGAATCCGGTGCAGATTAAACGCCCGTTTTCCGCGTGCGTAATCACATAATCAAACTGCAGCTTAACCCGCTCGAGATTTACCGGGCGCGTGTGAATGTGCATCACGTCATCATAATAAAGCGGCTGATAAAAACTGATTCCCAGGTCATAAATAGGATAAACATAGCCGCTGGCTTCTATTTCCTTGTAGGGATAAGCCATGTCACGCATCAGCGAGGTGCGCCCGAATTCAAAATAGCGCAGATAATTGGAGTGATAAACGACTTCCGAACGGTCGGTATCCGCGTACAACGTCCGATAAGAACAACGATGCCAGACAAATCCGGTGGTCTGATCGCGCACGTATTTTTCGTTATCCTGATAAATCTCCGGCCTAAACGGCTTGGGTTTCATTTTTTTTACACCCCTTTAAAAATCACGCAGCAGTTCGTTCCGCCAAAACCAAAGGCATTTGATAAGGCAATTTCTATTTTTTGCTTACGCGCTTCGTTGGGCACAACATCGACATCCGCCAAGGAGGGATCGGAAAGATGATTGATGGTTGGTAAAATAACACCCCGGCTCATTCCTTCAATGGTGAGCACGGCCTCAATAGCAGCGGTCGCGCCGAGCGTGTGACCCAACTGTGATTTATTGGAAGAAACGGGAATT
>JBBIHZ010000190.1:0-4120 GCA_037446735.1 Deltaproteobacteria bacterium | reverse complement strand
CGCCTCGGCATCAATGCGAAAATGCTCTTTTTCCACGTGGCGGGTGCTTATTTTCTTCATCCCTTTCATCAGTAAAATCGCCCCCCGGTAACCGCCGTCGCGCACGATGACATTCGTCAGGTTCCCGGCAGGAAAAAAAATAATCCTGTTTTTTTTCAGGCTTCTTATCGCTTCAGCCAATTGCCCCTCATTCTCTATGATAACGAGCGCGGCGGCATTTCCTCCCACGCAAAGCGAAGTGTGGCGGGACATGGGCTCGTCATAAAATATTTTATCCGGAGAGATCATCTCCAGCGCCTTTCTTATGTCTTTTTGCGCCGCCATTATTTTCTTTTATCTTTGACCTCCAGCTTTTTCAAAAAAGCCTCCCCGGTTTTGTAAACATTCCCCGCGCCCAGGGTAATGACCGTGTCTTTGGGCTTTGCCGTCTCCAGCAGAAACTTTATCGTTTCGTTCGCGCCCGCGATATATTCAACCCGCGGATGGCCTGCCTGTTTGATTGCCGCCCAGAGCGCGGCGGAATTGATTCCGGCAATCGGCTCTTCGCTGGCCGGATAAATATCGTTGAGAATAAGAATATCCGCGTCACCGAACGCTTTAGTAAATTCGTCAAAAAGCGCCTTGGTTCGGGTGAAGCGGTGCGGCTGAAAAACAACAATAAGTTTTTTCTTCCAGACCTGACGCGCGGCGGACAGCGTCTCTTTTATTTCCGTGGGATGATGCCCGTAACCACCGTAATATCCCCGGCGATGCCTTTCACTTCCAGCCTTCTCTGCACACCGGTAAACGCCTTTAGTCCTTCCTTAATGGTAACCCAGTCAAGGTCAAGTTCGCGGCATACCGCGGCAGCCGCCAGAGAATTGTACACATTAAACATTCCGGGCACTTTTAACTCCATTGCCGCGACTTTTTCCGTTTTAAAAACCAGATTATAAGTCGTTTTATGCGCGCTAAATTTGATATCGCGCGCCATGTAGTCGGCGTGGTATTTTATGCCGTAGGTGACAAATTTACGTTTGATCTGCGGCAGAATTTCCCGGACGTGCTCATTATCCACGCACAAAACCGTGCTGCCGTAAAACGGCACGATGTTGGCGAATTTGAGAAAAGCGCCCTTTATTTCCTCGATGCCGGCGTAATAATCGAGATGTTCCCGATCGATATTGGTGATGATGGCGATGGTTGGAGAAAGTTTGAGGAAAGAACCATCGCTTTCGTCCGCTTCCGCGACGATAATATCGCCGCCGCCCAGCCGGGCGTTGCTGCCGATACTGGCCAGCTTGCCGCCGATAACCATCGTCGGATCCAGGCCGCCTTGGGCCAAGGCGGTGGAAATCATGGACGTGGTGGTTGTCTTGCCGTGACTGCCGGACACGGCTACGGAAAATTTCATCTTCAGGAGCTCCGCCAGCATTTCCGCGCGCGGGATCACGGGAATATTTTTACGATGCGCTTCCACAACTTCGGGATTATTTTCTTTCACCGCTGTGGAAGTTACCAACACGTCGGCGTCGCGCACATTTTTTGTATCATGGCCGATGGCCACAGCGGCGCCCAGATTTTTCAGACGTTCGGTGGTATCAGAATTCTGTGCGTCGGAGCCGCTGATTTCATAACCAAGATTAAGAAGAACCTCGGCAATGCCGCTCATGCCGATGCCGCCGATGCCGACAAAATGAATCCGTTTGACTTTTTTCTTCATCAATCCGCTTTGTTTTTCTTCTGCCATTTTTCTTTTCTTTCCTTTAATCAGGCCATCAGTTTAATGCAGGTATCCACAATATTTGCCGCCGCTTTGATATTACCTAGGCTAGCCGCCTTGGCCTCCATCTGCCTGATTTTGGCTTCATTTATCAATAATTCCTCAATAATATCATATAGTTTTCCATCAGTCAGTTCGTGCTCGTAAAGCACTACCGCCGCGCCGGCTTCAGCTATGGCACGGGCGTTTTTCGCCTGATGGTCGTTGGCCGCGTAAGGATAGGGAATCAAGATTGCCGCCCGGCCTGCCGCCGTTATTTCCGCAAGCGACGTCGCGCCCGCGCGGCAGATAATCAAATCGGCGCTCCTGTAAACTTTGATCATATCCACAATAAACGGCAAAACGTGCGCCTTCATGGCGTACTTTTCGTATACTTTTTTAATTTTTTCCGCTTCCTTCGTTCCGGTCTGATGGATAATGCAAATTTTTCTTTTCATTTTTTGCAGCCGCGGCAAAATTCTAGTCATGGCCCGGTTGATGGCTTCCGCGCCCTGCGAACCGCCGAAAATAAGCAGCTGCCGGTGTTCCTTCTTCTCCCTTTCCGTTTTACTGATCGCGGCAAAAGCGGCGCGTACCGGATTGCCGCTGACCATGACTTTTTCGGGAGCAAAATATTTTGTGGTCTGCCGGTAAGTAACGAATATTTTCTTCACAAACTTTCCCAGAATTCTGTTGGTCAGTCCGGGCAAGGCGTTCTGTTCGGCGATGGCCGTGGGTATCTTCATCAGATAAGCGGCAATGACCGCCGGTCCGGAAGCGTAGCCGCCCACGCCGATAACGATGTTTGGTTTGAACTCCTTTATAATGCCGCGTGACTGCCACATGCTCACGGGAATCTGATAAACACTTTTGGCAAGCGCGCTCAACCCCCGGCCTTTAATTCCCTCCACGTCGATTGTTTTCAGTTCAAACCCCAGCTGCGGCAGCAATTTGGCTTCCATACCCCTTTGGGTTCCGATAAAAAGAACCTTCGCTTCGCCGCTTCTTTGCAGAAATTCCTCCGCCAGGGCGATGCCCGGGAATAAATGCCCTCCTGTTCCTCCTCCGGCGATAATCACGCGCATACGTCACTCCGCTTGCTGCAAATATTTATCTTTATTATTACCCCGACGCCTGCGAGGAAATATTAAGCAATATCCCCACAGATATCATACTCATCATAAACGCCGTTCCTCCGTAACTGAGAAACGGCAGCACCAATCCCTTAAGCGGGATCAGCCCCATGACGCCGGCAATGTTTATAAAGGACTGAATGGCAATCACCAAAGTCAGTCCCGCGGCCAGAAGCGCTCCGAAAAGATCCGGCGCCTTGAGCGCGATCATAAAGCCGCGGATGGCGAAAAGCGTGAACATAAGAATTACGATAGTCACCCCGATAAATCCGCTCTCTTCAGCGATAATCGAAAGAATAAAATCCGTGTGCGGCTCCGGCAGATAAAACAGCTTCTGCATGCCGTCGCCGATGCCCACGCCGAAAGTTCCTCCGGAACCAAAAGACAGATACGACTGGATAATCTGAAAACCGGTATTGCTTGGGTCTTTCCATGGATCCAGAAAAGCCGTCAGGCGCGCCAATCTGTATCCTTTAAATAAAATCAGCATCACGCCCGCGGGGATAAACAAAAACACCAACATCATCATGTGTCTTATCCGGGCGCCGGCAATGCACATCATAAACAAAAAGATACCAAAAATGATAACGGCGGCGCCGAAATCCGGCTCCAGCAGAATCAAAGAAACCAGCAGCAGCGTGACCGCAAGCGGGAATAAAACACCAAGACGGAAATCCTTCACCTGGTGAGCGCGGCGCGCGAAAAAATGCGCCAGAAACAGGACAATCGCGATTTTGACCATCTCCGTCACCTGAAAGGAAACACCGCCGACATTCAACCAGCGGGTGGCGCCGCCGCGCTTCAGCCCCAGACCGGGTACCAGCACCAGAACCAGCAGGACAATCGCCAAAAGCAGTCCGGGATAGGCCAGTTTTCTCAGATGCTCATAAGGAATCTTGGTGAGCAAAACCATCATCATAATGCCCAGAAAAACAAAAACCAGCTGCTTCTTCAGGAAATAACGGCTGTCGCCGAATTTTTCCAAGGCAACAATGGAACTTGAGGAATAAATCATCGCCGTGCCGATGGTGATGAGAATCATCGTTACCAGAAGCAAAACTATGTCCGGCGTTCTTTCATCCGGCCTGACCTTTGCATCCATTATAGATTCCTCACCGCCTTTTTAAAAAATTCGCCGCGTTCCTTATAGTCGCGAAACTCATCAAAACTGGCGCAGCCGGGCGAAAGCAGGACAATATCGCCGGGCGCGGCGTTTTTATACGCCTCGTGTACGGCATCGCCCAGA
>JBBIHZ010000189.1:0-4134 GCA_037446735.1 Deltaproteobacteria bacterium | reverse complement strand
TTTGTGCCTTCCTCAAGGCCGCCGCACAAACTGGAAGCCAATATCACTTCATTTTATCATCGCGAGCAGATGATTCGCCTGGCCATCGAAGGCAATGTTAATTTTTCTTTTTCCGACGTGGAAAATCAGCGCGCCGGCAAATCCTACTCCGTGGAAACTGTCGAATATTTTTTGAATAATTACATCGAAGGTCTGGAATTATACTTTATCGTGGGGCAGGACGCATTTCAGGCAATCACCACCTGGAAAAACTGGGAAAAACTTCTGCTGATATGCAATTTTGCCGTAATGACCAGGCCCGGCTACGACGAGCTGAAACCGGATAAGATTCTCCCCCCGGATTTCGCGGCGCAGTTTGCCTATGATGAAAAAATTGACGGCTTTCAGGGTCCCCAGGGCCACGCCATTTATTTCCGCCACGTAAGTTTTCTGGATATATCATCTTCGCGCATCAGAGCCATGGTCAAGGAAAATAAATCTGTCAGGTATCTCCTGCCCGACGCGGTGCGCCAATACATTTTCAAAAACGGCCTGTACAAAGCATGAAATAATTAACCGCTTATTCCCGCCATGCTTAAAATTACGGCTACTCAAATTTTGTAAAATCCGGTTTGCGTTTTTCAAAAAAGGCGCCAAACGCCTCCTTGGCCTCCGGCGAGAGAAGCATCGCGCTGAAATATTTATTTTCTTCCATCATTTTTTCTTTAACTTTATCCGCCTGCGCGGCCTTCATTAAAAATTTGGTGGTGCGCAGCGAAGACGCGGGCAATCTGACAAGTTTTGCCGCCTGCGCGTAAGCGTAAGGAATAAGTTCATTTACCGGAAGCACTTTATTGATCAGTCCCATTTCATACGCCTCCTGCGCGGAGAAAAATTCTCCCAGAAGCAGTTTTTCCGCGGCGCGCGGAAACCCGACAACTCGCGGCAGCAGCATGCTGGATGCAAATTCCGGACAAAGACCCAGTTGCGCGAAGGGCATGGAAAAGCGGGCGTTATCCGCCGCGTAAACCATGTCGCAATGCAAAAGCAGCGTGGTGCCGATGCCGATAGCCGCGCCGGCAACCGCCGCGATCACCGGTTTTTTGGCCTCAAGCAAACGCAGCATGAAGTGAGCCACCGGACGGTCCGCGAGATCGCCGCCGGGCGGCGTATTCATAAAATCTTCCAGGTCGTTTCCTGCGGTGAAAATATCCTGCTTTCCGCAAATAAGAATAACACGCGCGTCTTTATCCTGATCAGCGTCTTGAAGCGCGTCGGCCATCAACTGATACATGGCCGCCGTAATCGAATTTTTCTTTTGCGGACGGTTGAATTCTATGGAGAGAATCCCGTCCTTTTTACTCGTCATGATATCCATATTAATTCTCCCTGTCAGATTGACTGAGGAAAAAACTGAATTTCAAAAATTCGGCCTTTTACGCCGGTACTTTCCGCCGGCATAAAAGGCCGATTATTAACACTCGCTAACTGTTATTTATCTTTGTAAATTCTCGATAACCGTAGCCACACCAAGACCGCCACCGCAGCAGGAACCATAAATGCCGTATCTGCTGCCTCTGCGAATTAGTTCTCTCATTGTAAACATGCAAATGCGGGCTCCGGACGCGCCATTAGGATGACCAAAAGCGATCGCGCCGCCGTTGGGATTCCATTTCTTGTCCATATCTACTTTTTCACCAGTCTGCTTTTCGATTTCCTTAATGACCGCGAGATTCTGCACGGCGAATGCTTCATTGCATTCCATTACATCCATATCAGAAAGTTTCAGGCCGGCGCGTTTGATCGCCATCGGCATCGCGTAACCGGGAGCGATACCCATGATTTTAGGATCACAACCGTAGTCAGCTCCGGCAAGCCATCTGGCCATTGGCTTGTAGCCGAGCTCTTTGGCCTTCTCGGCCGTCATCATTAAAACGAAAGCGGAGCCGTCGTTGCGGCCGGAGGCGTTGCCCGCCGTAACCGTTCCATCCTTGGTAAATGCCGGGGGCAGAGCGGCCAGCGCTTCCATCGACGTCATGCGCGGATGCTCGTCAACCTTGAACTCCAATGGCGGCTGCTTTTTGCCCTGCGGAACCATAACCGGAACAATTTCATCAACGAAATATCCCGCGTCCATGGCTTTTTTCGCCAGCACCTGTGAACGTAAGGCAAATTCATCGGAGGCCTGGCGGGGAATATTATACATCTTCTGTAGATTTTCCGCGGTTATTCCCATACCGATACATTCTTCGGGAACCGGAGAAAGTTCCGGCGCCATCGGCATCGGCGGAATCAACCGATAGGGCGGAGTGCTCATGGAAAACTTCGCGGGGATGTTGCTGTAAGATTCCATGCCGCCCGCGATGATGACATCCGCTTGTTCGGCAATAATTTTCCAGGCCGCGTGATTGATGCTGTCGATGGCCGAGCCGCACTGCATTTCAATATAACTTGCCGATGTTTCATAGGGAAGCCCGGCATAAAGCAGCGCCCAGCGGGCGGGGTTCATCGCGCGCGAACAATGCGCCGCCGACCCCAGGAAAACGCTGTCCACTTTCCCTTTTTCCTTAATTTTTGTTTTCTCCACCAATCCCTTGATGCCGATTCCGGCCAGTTGCTCGGCGGTAAACTCGCGCAACGTACCGCCCATTCTGCCGAACGCTGTCCGCATTCCGTCAACAAATACAACCTCTCTTTTACTCATAGATCACCTCTTTATTTTTAATTTTACTTCTTATTTCAACCTTATAGACTTAAAAAATTTAAGATAATAAAGCCTCAAAAAAGGAATAAGGACAGGATTTTCTGCCCTTATTCCCGGTTGTACAAGGCTTTACCAAATCTATTTTTTATCCTTCTTCGTGTAATCGTACCAGCCCTTGCCGACTTTCTCGCCGTATTCACCTTTCACGTAATGCGCCACAACGCTGGGAGTGGGCAGGTCGGCCGGATCGCCGGATTTTCTGAAACCTTCCATCGAAGCGATGTAGGTCAGGTCAATACCCGTTAAATCCATCAGGCGGAAGGGACCCATCGGATGGCCGGCGCCGTAAACGCAGGCTTTGTCGATATCTTCCATCGAGGCCACGCCCATTTCCAGCATCCACTGCGCTTCTCTGCCGATGACGCGGAAAATTCTGTTGAGCAAGAATCCGTCAACTTCTTTTTTGATGAAAACAGGAACCTTCTCTATTTTTTTGCACAGATCCATGGTGATATTCGCGGTTTCCTCGGAAACATGGGGGCCCTTGACCACCTCCACCAGTTTCATGACCAGTGCCGGATTAAAAAAATGCATGTTCAAAACTTTATCCGGTCTTTTTGTGGCATCCGCGATGCGTGAGCTGACAATGTAGGAACTGTTCGTCGCCAGAATGGCGTGCGCGGGAGCAATTTTATCCAGATCGGCGAAAATCTTTCTTTTGAGATCCAGAACTTCCGTGGCCGCTTCAATGACAAAGTCCGCGTCGCTTGCCGCTTCTTTCATATCGGAGGTAAAAGAAATGTTTTTTCTTGCCGCCTCGGCCGCCTCTTTGGTCATTTTGCCTTTTTCCACTCTGCCGGGAAGATAGGTGTTGACAAAGTTATCAGCCTTTTTGAGAATTTCCGGCACGACGTCAGAGCACTTGACTTTGTAGCCGTAAATCGCGCAAAGAAGCGAAATCTGATGCCCCATGTTTCCGGCGCCTACCACACATACATTTTTTACATCTTCCAGTTTCATTTTTTCCATCCTTTCTAAAATAATTTTTAAATAATCATTCCCCCTCCAAAACAATTCCTGATGATCACGCCTTTATCGCCCCCCAAACGCTGCTTCAGGCACATCGCGGAATTATTTTAAGAGCAGTTTTATGAGCTTGAAAAAATTACCAAAGGAAGAACGATTTACGCTTACCAAAAAAGACTTTCCGATAAAATATTCCCCTTTATTTTAACCAATCTAAATCATTCATTCCCAGCGTTATTTACCCTACCAAAAATGCAGTTTGAATTCAAATTTTTTTGACCGGTGGTTAGGCGCAAGCCGCTCCGGCAAAGAAAAAAAGCCGATTCAAAATACAACATCTTGATTTTACAGGGCAATCAAAAGCATTTACCGCGGCGTCGCAAGGATATTCATTGGACAAAACGGCAAATTTAGAATATTGGATG
>JBBIHZ010000188.1:0-4190 GCA_037446735.1 Deltaproteobacteria bacterium | reverse complement strand
AGCATGAAACCAGAATTTTTCACTTTTGACCGGACCAGTTTTCGGGGAACCCTCACTATGAATACAGGTTATTTTATACACTAATCATGGAGACATTGTTAAATGATCGAATTTAGATGGCACGGCAGAGGCGGTCAGGGGGCGGTAACCTCGGTAGAGTTATTGGCGGTATCCGCGATTGCCGCGGGCAAATACGCGCAGGGATTTCCCAGTTTCGGCCCCGAAAGGCGAGGTGCGCCAGTAGCCGCGTTTACCAGAATTGATGATAAGAAAATCAATGAAAGATCGGGCATTTACAAGCCTGACGTTGTGCTGGTGCTGGACGCGAGCCTCATCGGCCTGGTTAACGTCACCGACGGATTGAAACCGGGCGGCACGCTGATCGTCAACACGCACAAGACACCGGCAGAAATCCGCAAGGAATTAAACTTCAGCGGCACGGTGGCCACCGTCGACGGCACAGGCATCGCGCGCAAGGAAATGGGCGTGCCGATCGCCAACACCACGATGATCGGCGCTCTGCTGAAGGTAACGGGAATTATGGATCTGAACGCGATCAAAGAGGCGATTGAACATCGTTTCGGACGCATCGCGCAAAAAAATCTGGCGGCATTGAAGCGCGCCTACGACGAAATACAAATCGAAAACTAAGAGGTAGCAACATATGGCATTAAAAACATGGAAGGAGCTTCCGATCGGCTGCGTTGTTTCCGAACCGGGAAGCGCCAGTGAATATCACACCGGCAGTTGGCGGTCTCAGCGTCCCGTCTGGAACGACGCCAAATGCATCAAATGCGGCATCTGTTACGTGTTTTGCCCGGAAGGATGCGTACAGCAGGCCGAAGACGGACTTTTCAAGGCGAACCTTGATTACTGTAAAGGCTGCGGAATCTGCGCGCATGAATGCTGGCCCCGTGCCATTACTATGGTGGAGGAGGGCTAGTATATGGGTAAGCGCGTTGGTTTGGAAGTAACGGTTGCAGTGGCGGAAGCGGTAGCGCTTTGCCGCATTGATATGGCGGGCGTTTATCCCATAACGCCGCAATCGCACATCGCGGAGCATCTGTCCAATCTGGTGGCGGACGGCGTGCTGGACGCGGAATTCATGACGGTGGAATCAGAACATTCGGCGATGAGTGCGGCTATCGGCGCCTCCGCGACGGGCGCGCGCTCCTATACGGCAACGGCCTCTCAGGGACTTTTATTGATGAATGAACTTTTGCCCATCGCTTCGGCAATGCGCCTGCCGATTTGCATGGCCATTGCCAACCGCGCCGTATCCGGACCGCTCAACATTTTAAACGATCATTCTGACATTATGCCGCAGCGCGACACCGGCTGGATTACGCTCTTTGCCGAAAACGGGCAGGAGGCGATTGATCTCTCCATTCAGGCGTTTAAAATTGCCGAGCATCAGGATGTCATGCTGCCGGTTTGCGTAAATATCGACGGCTTCCAGCTGACACACATGGTTGAGCCGGTGGAGATGCCCACGCAGGAAGAAGTGGATAAATTTCTGCCGCCTTTTGCGCCGCACGCCACACTGCATCCGGCCAAGCCGGTGACCATGGGCGCGTTTTCCATGTCCGATTATTTCGCGGAAATCATGAAGGCCAAGGACGAAGCCATTAAAAATTCCAAAAAAATAATTCTGGAAGTTTGGAATGAGTGGGGCAATATGTTCGGACGTAACTATAAAGCGGTGGAAACCTACAAAGCACAAGACGCGGAAATATTGATGTTGACCATGGGGTCGATGGGTGAAACAGCGCAGGTGGCCGTTGATGAGCTTCGTGAAAAAGGAATCAAAGCGGGCCTGGTAAAGCTAAGATTGTGGCGTCCTTTCCCGTTTGAGGAAATAAGGGAGGCGCTGAAAAACGCGAAAAAGCTCATCATCACCGATCGCGCATGTTCTTTTGGCGGCCCCGGCGGACCGGTATTTTCGGAAATCAAATCCGCCCTGTACGCGGGAGACAATCACCCCGCAATGTATAACTTTATTTACGGACTGGGCGGACGCGACGTGCCGGTGCAGGATTTTACCGGCATGTTTGAAAAAGTAATCGCGGATACAGACAACAAGGCCAAGGACACATATGAATTTTGGGGAGTGAGAGAATAATGAATCTTGTAGAAAATTTTGATTTGTACGCCCCGCGACTGATAAATAAAAAAGAATTGTTCTCCGCCGGCCACCGCGCCTGCTCGGGCTGCGCGGAAGTTCTGGCGGTGCGCCTCATGTGCAAGGCGCTCGGCGAAAACACGGTTATCGCTTCCGCCACCGGGTGCATGGAAATAGTCTCCAGCATGTTTCCGACCACGGCATGGGAAGTTCCCTGGATTCACGTGGCATTTGAAAACGCGGCGGCCGTTGCCGCCGGCGTCGAAGCGGGGCTCAAGGCGCTGCGCAGAAAAGGTAAGATTGATGACCGTTACGTCAAGGTAGTCGGCATGGCCGGCGACGGCGGCACAATGGATATAGGCTTTCAGGCGCTTTCCGGCGCGATGGAACGCGGCCATGACATGATTTACGTCTGCTTTGATAACGAGGCGTACATGAATACCGGCATTCAGCGTTCCAGCGGCACGCCGATGGGCGCTTCGACCACTACCGCACCCGCAGGCAAAATCAGCATGGGCCAGAAAACATGGAAGAAAAACATGCCGGAAATCATGGTCGCGCATAATGTTCCTTACGTGGCGACCGCCTGCCCGAGCTACCCGCTGGATTTTATCCGCAAGATCGAAAAGGCCAAAAGCATTAAAGGGCCTTCATATATTCACTGTTTTTCTGTTTGCCCCACCGGCTGGCGCTGTCCTTCGCATTTAGCCATCTCTATGGGACGCTTGGCCGTGGGAACGGGGGTTTTTCCGCTCTTTGAAGTGGAAAACGGCCATTACCGCCTCTCTCCAGATATGCCGAAAAAACTGCGGCCGATTCGCGATTATTTCAAGGCGCAGGGGCGTTTCCGCCACCTGACCGATGAAGAAATCAGCATGATTCAGGAAAGAGTCAACACCGAGCACAAAAAGATTACGGAAAAAGCCGGGTATTTGAAAAAAGGCAACGAATAGCAATAACACCGAGGTGCACAAAGAATGAGCAAAACCGATAATGTTGCAGCAAAAACAAAAGAAATCGTAAAGAAACACGGCGGCGATAAAAGTACTCTGATTGCCGTCCTGCAGGATATACAGGAAGCTTTTAATTATCTGCCCAAAGAAGCGCTCAAGGCGGTGGGCAAAGCGATGAATATTCCGCTCAGCCGCGTTTACGAAGTGGCCACGTTTTACAACGCGTTCAGCCTGAAGCCGCGCGGCGAGCATATCGTAAAAATCTGCATGGGCACTGCCTGCCACGTGCGCGGCGCGTCCGCCATCCATGATAAAATGGAAAGAACGCTCAATATAAAACCGGGCGAAACAACCGCGGACAAAAAATTCTCGCTGGAAACGGTCAATTGCGTGGGCGCGTGCGCCCTGGGACCGGTGGTGGTGATCAACACCGAATATCACGGCCAGATGACCATGGCTAAAGTAGACAAAGTTATCGACAAGCTCAAAGAGGGGGCACAGCAATAATGAAAATAATAGATGATGCTCTGGCCTTGCGCCAAATTCAGGACAGTTTACGGAAAAATTACGACCCGATCAAAAAACTTGTGACCATCTGCGCCGGCACAGGCTGCCGCGGTTATGGCTGCATTTCCGTTAAAGAAGAGCTGGAAACGGAAATAAAAAGACAAAACATGAACGTGGAAGTGCGCGCCACCGGTTGTTTCGGTTTTTGCGAAAAAGGACCTTTGGTGGTGATTCACCCGGAAAAAATATTTTATCAGCAGGTAAAAGTAAAAGACGTGCCGGAAATAATTTCCAAAACCGTCGCCCAGGGAGAAATCCTGGAAAAACTGCTCTATCGCGATCCGGACACAAAAGAAACGGTGCTGAAAGAAGAGGATATCCCTTTCTATAAGAAACAAAAGCGCCTGGTCTTCGGCCAAAACGGCATGATTGATCCATCACGGCTCGATGATTATCTGGCTATCGGCGGTTATTCCGCGCTGGCCAAAGCGCTGACAGAAATGACTCCGGAAGGCGTTATCAGCGAAGTAAAAAAAGCGGGCCTGCGTGGCCGGGGCGGCGGCGGGTTTCACGCCGGCGTCAAGTGGGAAGGATGCCGCAAGACGCAC
>JBBIHZ010000187.1:0-4228 GCA_037446735.1 Deltaproteobacteria bacterium | reverse complement strand
ATTGTCATCACCTCAAAAGCGATTCCAAAATATTTAAGTGTGCCCAAATACCGTCATGGCGAAACGGAAGGGAAAAACCAGGTAGGACTGACCATCGGCCTGGCCTGGACGGAAATAGGAGGCGAACTTCTGGCTATCGAGGCATCGATAATGGAAGGCAGCGGCCGAATGGTCATGACCGGAAAATTGGGAGATGTGATGCAGGAATCCGTGCAGGCGGCGCTGACTTATATCCGGGCGCGCGCTGAAAAATTCGGCTTGAACAAGAATTTCTACAAAAAAGTGGATATCCATGTCCACGTGCCGGAAGGGGCCATTCCTAAAGACGGACCGTCAGCGGGTATCGCTATGGCGACATCTATTGCCTCGGCGCTCATGAAGAAAAGAGTGAGATCGGATCTGGCGATGACCGGCGAAATAACGCTGCGGGGAAGAGTACTGCCCATCGGAGGCCTCAAGGAGAAGATCCTTGCCGCCCATCGCGGTAATATAAAAACAGTGATTATTCCCAAGGATAATGAAAAAGACCTGGCCGAGGTTCCACAAAATGTGCAAAACGCCCTGGAAATAGTTTTTGTGGAACATATCGATGAGGTATTAAAGATCGCATTTGAAAAGGAAGATGATGATTTCGGCGCGAAGGTCTCACCTAACGTGCCGGTAGCTTCTCAGTCGGTAAATTGATCGGCCGCTTTTTTTAAAAACTTGACAATAAATGTCAATATTGCTAGAAGCCACGAACTGTTTTTGAGCGATTGCGGGCGGGTAGCTCAGCTGGGAGAGCGCCACGCTTACACCGTGGATGTCACAGGTTCGAGTCCTGTTCCGCCTACCATTGACAAAAGTTTTTGACAGAACAGTAGATATATAAATTAATTTTGCGGGGTCGTAGTTAAGTTGGTTATAACGCCGGCCTGTCACGCCGGAGGGCGTGGGTTCAAGTCCCATCGGCCCCGCCAGAATAATCAGAAGGGGAGTCGGCAACGTCGCGACTCCCTTTTTTTGTCCGTCATATTGCTTTTTAGAAACTGTTTATGTAGTCTTGGAAAAATTTGAAAAAAGTTTAACCCGGGAGCAGAAAATAAATGGATTATGAGGGATTCATCATCAGGCCGCCCAGCGAAGCTTACAGCTTGCTGCTGCAGATATCCGTGGGTTGTTCACACAATAAATGCACTTTTTGCGGCACTTACCGGCAGAAGAAATTCAAAATAAAACCGCTGGAAACGATTGAAAAGGACCTAAAAGAAGCAAGCACGTACCATGGAGTGGAAAAAGTCTTTTTGTGCGATGGAGACGCACTGATCATTCCTCAGCCCAAACTGGAGGAAATTATCAGTTTAATTAACAGATACCTGCCGAATATCAAACAAATATCGACATACGCCAATGCCAAAAGCATATTAAGAAAATCTGACTCAGAGCTCCAGAGACTCAGAGATATGGGATTAAAAATGATTTATCTGGGTGTCGAAACAGGGAATGCTGATTTGCTGAAAAAAATTCAGAAAGGCGCCACCTACGAGCAAATGGTGGAAGCAGGGCGCCGCGTAAAACAAGCGGGGATCCTTTTGTCCGTCACCATATTGCTGGGCTTGGGAGGAATTGAAAAAAGCGTCGAACACGCTCTCGATACCGCGAAAATTCTAACAGACATCGATCCCGATTATGTCGGCGCCCTTACCTTAATGCTTATACCACAAACGCCGTTGTATGAAGATTATATGGCCGGGCGGTTCGTTTTGCCGGATACCTTCGGCTATATCAGGGAACTTTATTCGATTATCGCCAATGCGGAATTTACCAACTGCTACTTTACTTCCAATCATGCCTCTAATTATTTGCCCATTAAGGCATATCTACCGCGACAAAAAGAAAAAATCTTAAAAATGATTAATTCCGTGATTGAGGAAAAAGATGCGACAAAAATCAGGCCGGAGCATATGAGAGGGCTATAAAATCAAAAAAATTATACAGACAAAAATCATTATGCAGATGACTTTGACGAAAATATATACGCAAGGAAAAAAATACTTTAGTCAAAAAGATATGCTTTTAGCCGCAATCAGCGGAATTTTTCTATTTTTGTCTTTTCCGAAATATGGCTTGGGCCTCATCGCCTGGCTGGCGCTTGTTCCCTTGTTTTTTGCCCTGCGTCACGTATCGTCATTCAAACGCGCTTTTGCCTTAGGCTTTATCTGCGGTTTTATCGCCTACACAGGCATTATTTACTGGATTACCTATGTTGTCGTTAATTACGGCTATCTGCCGCTTTACCTGGGTATATTGATAATGCTGCTTCTGGTCTGCTATTTGAGTATCTATATCGCTTTGTTTGCGGCGGGGATTTATTTGCTGCAAAGAAAAGTCACGCTATTTCTTGCCGCGCCGGCGCTTTGGGTTTGCCTGGAATATATAAAATCATATCTTTTTACCGGTTTCCCGTGGGAAAATTTGGGTTATTCCCAAGTTAATAATTATTACCTGATACAAGCCGCGGATATTTTCGGCGTTTTCGGACTGTCTTTTCTGGTGCTCGCAGTGAATGCGGCAATATACCTGCTTATGATCAGGCGCGAAAAAAAGATTATTGTCGGGGCGGCGTTGGTTTTTACTTTAACCGGGGCAGTTTATATTTACGGATATCTACGCGCGGATGATATTCGGCAACGCATGGCCCAGGCGCCAAAGTTGGAGGTATCTTTGGTACAGGGGAATATCGATCAATCCGTAAAGTGGGATGATTTTTATCAGACAAGAATATTAGATAAATATCTCCAGCTTTCTTTGAACAGGACTCCACAGGAGAAAGGCCTGATTGTCTGGCCGGAAACGGCGTTGCCTTTTAACTATCAGCGTGACGTATCGCGGCAAAAACAGGTTAATAGTTTGCCTGTAGAGACGAAATCATGGTTTATTTTCGGCGCTGTAAGTTACGAGTATCAGCAAAAGGTGGTTGATTTTTTCAACAGCGCATATTTGCTTTCTCCGGATGGTGTAATTGCGGGCAGATACGACAAAGTTCATCTTGTGCCTTATGGTGAATATGTGCCGTTGCGGGATTTTTTCCCCTTTATAAAAAAGTTAACCGCGGGCATCGGTGATTTCCTCGCCGGCGATGGCTACCGGCCGTTGACCCTTGCGGACAAAAAAATAGGTATCTTGATTTGCTATGAAGGAATTTTGCCGCATGCCGCACGGGCTTATAAGCGGCAGTCTGCTTCTTTGCTGGTTAACATCACCAACGACGCCTGGTTTGGCGCAACTTCCGCTCCCTATCAGCATTTTTCCATGGCTTTGTTTCGCGCGATTGAGACAAGATTGTATTTATTAAGGTCTGCAAATACCGGTATTTCCGGAATTATCGATCCGACCGGATCTGTGGTTGCCCAAACGAAGATTTTTGAGACAGATGTCTTGCAGGGACAGGTCGGATTTCTTGATGTGCCTACTTTTTACGCGAAATACGGCGATATTTTTGTTGCAGGATGTTATCTTTTTATTATAATTTCTTTTTTATTGTTGGGAAAAGGAGGCAGAAATAAATGGCGACAGAAAATATCCAGGATGCGATAAACGCCTTGAAAAAAAGAATCCGGTACATCGGGGAATGTCTTTGACGTTGAAGAACTTGCCCTGAAAATCAAAGACCTGGAAATCCTCTCTTTAAAGAAAGATTTCTGGGACAATCAGGCCAACGCCCGGGAAATTTTACAGAAAAAAAATAAGTATTCCGAATCCCTGGACGGCTGGCATAAATTCAGTAATCAGATCAGCGATATCGAAAATCTTTGGCAGCTTGCCTGGCAGGAGAAAGATGAATCTGTCCTTCAGGATTTAAGCGCGGAGTTTACCGCTTTGGAAGAAGCCGTTGCCCAGGAAGAATTAAAGATGATGCTCTCCAGCGAAGAGGATTCCATGAATGCCATTGTATCCATTCATGCGGGGGCGGGCGGCACGGAGGCACAGGATTGGGCGGAAATGCTGTTAAGGATGTATCTGCGCTGGGCGGAAAAGAGGAGTTTTAAAACAACGGTGATTGATACCTTACCGGGAGATGAAGCAGGCATTAAAAGTGTTTCTTTCACCATGGAAGGCCCCTATGCATATGGTTACGCCAAGGCAGAAAGTGGAATTCACCGTCTGGTCAGAATATCGCCTTTTGACGCGGGAGCGCGCCGTCATACATCCTTCGCCTCTGTTTTCGTCTATCCCGAGGTGAATGAGG
>JBBIHZ010000186.1:2342-4245 GCA_037446735.1 Deltaproteobacteria bacterium | reverse complement strand
CGTCCGTCTCATCCGTCACCTCCCGTGAGGCAACTTATCAACCGGACAGTTTATGTGCTACATAACCGGACATATCATTTGCTACTTACATGCCGGTCATTTTTTCTTGACACAAACTGGCGAGCTTCTTATAATCACTCGTTAAATTTGAAACGCTTTTTTCAAATAAATCTAAAGGAGAAAGAAAAATGGCTTTTAATTACGAAAAGTTAAATGTGGAACAGGATGGAATGGTGGTCATTGCGGCTATCAATCATCCTCCTGCAAATTCCATGGGCCAGGGTGTTTTGAGGGACATGGATGATCTTCTGACAAAATGTGAAAATGATGATTCCATGCGCGTGATCATTATCACCGGCAGCGGCAATAAACTATTTTCCGCCGGCGCGGATATTACCGAATTCGCCAGCATTCAGGCCGGAAACGTCCCCAAATATAACGGCAACGAAATTTATTTTAAAATTGAAAATTACCCCAAAGTAGTTATCGCCGCCATGCAGGGCGGCGCCTACGGCGGTGGTCTGGAGCTGGCCTGCTGCTGCCACCTGAGAATCATGGCCGAAGAAGCTACTCTGGGCTTGCCCGAAGTGAAGCTTGGCCTTAATCCCGGCTGGGGCGGCACACAGCGCCTGCCGCGTTTCATCGGCAAAACCAAAGCTCTGGAACTGATGCTGACCGGCGATTTCATGTCATCCAAAGAAGCGCTAACGCTTGGTCTTCTGAACAAGGTTGTGCCGCAGGCCGAAGTTCTGGAAACAGCCAAAAAGCTGGCCAAGAAACTTGCCGCCGGCGCTCCTGTCGCGCAGCGCGAAATCATGAAGGCTGTCCGGCTCGGCCTGGAGACAAATCTGTATGACGGCGTAATGAAAATCGAAGCCGCCGCCAGCAAAGCGCTGCAGTTTACGGAAGATTTCAAAGAAGGCGCCAAGGCTTTTCTCGAAAAAAGACCGCCTAACTTCAAGGGCCGTTAATCTGCTTGTTGGTCAGCAACCAAGTCAGGATGCCCCCTTCAGCGGTGCATCCTGACTTAATGTTTTTATAGATAAAAGCTACACCCGGCAAAAAGTTTCGATGGAGGTTGAAGCTACCATGAAAAATTACTTTGTTTTTCTTGCCGGTCCGCATAAAGGCAGTTTCTTCAATGGAGAAGTTTTTTTACCCGCGTTCACTGGTGGTCTTTGGGGCGTCCGCCACCAAAACAAATCTCGCCAACATCGTCCTGCTCAACAATCTGCAAAACGGATATCAGGGCAAACTCTACGCCGTCGGCTCCCGCGAGGGGGAATTAAACGGCATCAGGATTTATAAAAGCGTTCGGGATCTGCCCGAAACGCCGGATGTAGCAATATTTCTCACACCGGCCGCGACAATCCCCGCCCTGCTGCAAGACTGCGGAGAAAAAGGCATCACGCATATCGTCATCGAGTCGGGCGGATTCAGCGAATATTCCCGAAGCGGAAAGACGCTGGAGGAAGAAGTTTTACAGATTGCCGAGCGTTACGACATGAAAATCATCGGCCCCAACTGCGTGGGCACAATCAATTTTGACATCAGAATGATGATGCCTTTCGGCTTTTTCAGCAACATTCCACAGAAGGCTGGCAAGGTGGCGCTGATTGTGCAAAGCGGCGGAGTGGGCGGTACGTTTTTGCGCTCCTTTGCCGGATACGGCGTGATACCGGGAAAATTTGTGGCCGTCGGCAACAAACTGCAACTGGACGAGACACATTTTCTGGAATACTTGTTGCGCGATCCCCAGACAGAAATCATCACGGCCTACCTGGAAGGATTCAAACGCGGCAGAGAATTCTTTAATCTCGCCATGCATTCGGACAAGCCGATAATTGTGCTCAAATCCAACCGAAGTGAAGTTAGTCAAAAAATAGCGCAATCCCACACCACG
>JBBIHZ010000186.1:0-2332 GCA_037446735.1 Deltaproteobacteria bacterium | reverse complement strand
CCGTTAGTGACGACGTAACGGAAGCGGCATTCAGGCAGGCGGCCATCATCAGGGTAGAGGACGAAATAAATTTAATCAACGCCGTAAAAATTATCGGCCTTCCTCCGATGAAAGGAAGACGCGTGGCCGTTCTTTCCCGCTCCGGCGGTCACGCGGTTTTAACCGCTGACGCCTGCGCCAAGTTCGGTTTTGAAATGGTTCCCTTCCCCGAATCATTCTTAAAAAAGCTTAAATCCATTTATCACACCAAAGTCATCGCTCATCAAAACCCGCTGGATTTGGGAGAAATTTTTGATTACACGATCTTCACGCAAATCCTTGAAGAAGCATTAAAGCTGGATTGTTTTGACGGTATTCTTTTCAACCATCTTTATATCGCCCAGTACGAGGCGGAAATGTCGCATACTTTTCTGCAAGGCGTGGAAAAACTCGTCGCGCACTATCAGAAGCCTGTCGCGCTGGCCATGATATCAGAGCGGGAAGAAATACTGGCCGTTTCCAAAAACTATTCTTTCCCGATTTTTACCTCTCCGCTGGAGGCGGCGGATGCCCTGCATACATCGCTTTCTTATCATGAGCGCAAAAAACTGCGCGACGGCAGGGGAAAAGAACCTGCCTATAAAATAAATCGTAAAAGCATCGCGCAGGCAGAAAGTCTTTCCCGCGCGGAGAAAAGAATCCTGCTGACTAATGAAGCATTGGATATCTGCGCCGCCTGCGGGATGAAACCGGTGAAAAGTCAGGTTGTGCGAGGCGCAAAGCTCGACAAAAAAATGTCTCTGCGCTATCCGGTCGCCTTGAAGCTGCTATCGCGTGATGCTTCGCACAAAACGGATATCGGCGGCGTGCGGCTTAATATCGGAAACAGGAAAGATTTGCTCAAAACCCACGCGGAAATGAGGAAATCCCTGTCCCGGTTAAAACCGCGTCCAGCACTGGACGGTTTCCTTATCCAGGAAATGGCTGAAAAAGGACTTGAATTTTTCGTCGGCGGGCGGCGTGACGCGCTTTTCGGCCCCCTGGTCATGGCCGGAGTGGGCGGCATCTTCATCGAAATCTTCAAGGACACGGCTATCCGCCTGGCTCCGGTAACAAAAAATGAGGCCATCGACATGCTGCGGGGTCTCAAGGCTTATCCGCTTTTAAAGGGGGCGCGCGGAACCAAACCCGCGGATATCAAAGCGCTGGCCGATATCATCTGCCGCGTGTCTTATTTTTTGAACACGAACAATAACATCACGGAAGTGGATTTAAATCCGGTAATCGTTCATCCTCGGGGCAAAGGCGTCTCCATCGTCGATGCGCGTATTTTTTTACAAAAACCGGATTAATGACATTTTAAAACTGGCCCAGTCATGCCTGCGAATTACACAATTTTATGCGTAAATACATCATTCTGATCGTGGCCTTGCTGATCAATCTGTGCATGGGCGCCGCTTACTCCTGGAGCACCTTTGTTCCGGCGCTTAAAGAATCTTACGGCCTTACCACCGCCCAGACACAGCTGATCTTTGGCACAGGTTCATTGGCGGCGACAATACTGATTTTTCTGGGAGGCCGCATTCAGGACCGTTTCGGGCCGCGAATCCCCGCTTTTCTGGGCGGTATTCTTTTCGGCGCCAGTTACATCATGGCGGGTTATTCCAGCGGTTCTTACACGGCGCTTTTGCTTTTTATCGGCATCCTGGCGCCTGCCAGCGTCGGGCTTTGTTACCTTGCCCCGATTTCCTGCGCGATTAAATGGTTTCCCGACCATAAAAGCCTGGCTACGGGAATCGCCGTCGCCGGCTACGGCGGCTCCGCCATAATCATTTCCCAGCTTGGCGAACATCTGCTGGCCCGGCAGCTGGATGTGCTCTCCATTTTCCGCTATCTGGGATTTGGTTTTATATGCATTCTGGCCGTCACCACGTTGTTTTTGAATAATCCTCCCCGGGCGGCAAATGACCTTGATTATCCGACAAGAATTAATACGCTGTCTCTTTTTAAAGACCGTAAATTCCTGGGACTTTTATGCGGCGTTTTCCCTGGCTTTTGGCGACCATTACCAGCGGCACCGTCTGCGCGCTCCTGGTCGGATTCTTCGAAGCGACGCTCGCGCATAGCCTGGTTTTGGCTTTTTTTCTGACGCTGGTTTTAGGTCTGGGAGAAAGCGTCTCCATACAGAGCATGGGCATAACCGTTCATTTCATGCATCACAGCTTTTCTCGGCCTGGCTGGTATTTTCGTTCTCTGCGCCGGGAACTGGCGCGCACTTTTCTGATGGCGCTGGCCTGCGCGCTGATTGTCGGTTCTATCGTCGTTGTCTGGAGAAATGACTTTACCGCTGGCT
>JBBIHZ010000185.1:0-4264 GCA_037446735.1 Deltaproteobacteria bacterium | reverse complement strand
ATCCGGGGCGCGCACGGCGTTGCGCGTGGAGACGAGAACTTCGGAGCCCTTTTTCACCAGAGTTCCGACGTCCATCGCCAATAATTCCTGTCCTCCGGTTAACGGTTCAAAAGTGAAAAGGCCGGGAGCCAGCGTAGCGACAAAGTCAATGTGATTGGGCATCAGGCAGAAAGAGCCGTTTTCCGCCTCCGCCACGATTTTTTTCACTTCCTGCCGTAACAATACTTCCGCCGGCAATAAAATTTTAAGCATCATCTTGTTTCTTTGCCTCTTCGATAGAGCCGATCATGTAAAGAGCCCGCTCCGGATAATCGGCGAACTCATCATTAAGAATGCGTTCACAGCCGTTGAGCGTGTCTTCGCGCGTAACCATTTTGCCTGACGTGCCGGTAAACTGTTCCGTAACGAAAAACGGCTGCGTGAAAAATCTCTCCAGCCTGCGGGCGCGGAAAACGGTTCTCTGATCCTCACGCGAAAGTTCGGAAATGCCCAGCATGGCGATGATGTCCTTCAAATCCTCGTAGATCGCGAGGGTTTTACGAATTTCCTGCGCGATCTTATAGTGGCGTTCTCCGGCGATGTTCGGCATCAGCATTTTTGATGTTGACTGCAAAAGATCGATGGCTGGGTACAGTCCTTCGCTGGCCCGTTTACGCGAAAGGGCGATGGTCGCCGAAAGATGTCCAAAGGTATGGACCGCGGAAGGATCGGTAAAATCGTCCGCCGGCACGTAAACGGCCTGAATCGACGTGATCGCGCCGGTTTTTGTGTTACAGATGCGCTCTTCCAGTTCCGCCAACTCCGTGGCCAGCGTGGGCTGGTAACCAAGGCGTGAAGGTAATTGCCCCAAAAGACCGGAAACCTCCATGCCGGCCTGGATAAAGCGGAAAATATTGTCAATCATCAGCAGAACGTCCTGCTTGGCGTCATCGCGGAAATATTCCGCCATGGTCAAAGCCGAATGACCGACGCGGAATCTGGCCCCAGGCGGTTCGTTCATTTGGCCGAAAACCATCACGGTGTTGCCCAAAACGCCGCTTTCTTCCATTTCCCGGTAAAGTTCTTCACCCTCGCGGCAGCGCTCGCCGATACCGCAAAAAATACTCATGCCTTCATGGGCGCTGACGGTGTTATGAATCATTTCGGTAATAAGAACAGTTTTGCCCACGCCCGCGCCGCCGAAAAGGCCCGCCTTGCCGCCGCGCTCCAGCGGGGCCAAAACGTCAATGGCCTTTATGCCCGTTTCAAAAATTTCCGATACCGTGGACTGATCCTGCAGGGGAATCGGTTCGCGGTGGATACATCGGTATTCGCCGGCCTCCGTTTTCCCTTTTTTATCGATTGTTTCGCCAAAGACATTAAACACCCGACCCAGAAGCTCTTTTCCCACGGGCACTTCAAAAGGTTTGCCCGTATCGGTAACCGTCGAACCACGCGCCAGGCCCTGCGTTGGTGTCAGAGAAACGCCGCGGACGGTATTGCTGTCCAACTGAGTAAAAACCTCAATGATCACCTCCCCTTTTTCGCCCGCGGTCAGAACATTGCGGATAGGTGGGGCTTTTTGGGGAAAACGGACATCGACGACGCTGCTGCGCACCGATAAAACTTTTCCTTGATTGAGTTGTTCACTTTCCACGTTTGTCTCCTCGCTATGATTTTATAGTTTAAATGGTTGGTACAGCTCTTCCAGTTTTTTTAAGCTATCCATCAGCCAGCCGACAACGCCTCCCAAGACGATAAACATCACGGCGCGGATAACATCATCCGTGAAAGGCGCGTCTTTTAAAAAGATAGAGTGGCTGGCAATAAGTATGATCGCCAGCAATATCGGCACGAGCATTCCCTTTTTCCCCCACCATACAGCGGCCAGAATTATGGGTATGTAAAACAGATGGGTGAAAACGACGACCTTTCCGGCGGTATGGTTGTAATATGTCAAGATACAGGCGGCGATGAGTAGTACTGACATGAAGGCGACCTTGTAGATATTTTTCATGCCGCCAATCAGCTTGCCCATCAAAAAAGTTTTTACAACGCCGATTTTTTTATTTACCCTTTCATGAGTTAGTTGCTGATATTTTTCTGTGACCTGATAGGATACATAATCGAACATCAGAATTGTCCGGTTGAGGCTTTCCACGGCCTGCTGTTTTTCCAGCGCCGTGACAAATGTCCCCTGAAATTCCGCGTAAAGCCAAAGATGTCGCCGCATCAGAATCAGCGCGTAGAGCGCTTCATGCAGAGGTATTTTTTGCTGATAGAATTCTTCGGCGTATTTCCAGGAAAAAGATTTTGCCTCTTCATAAGGTACTTCCGCCAGGGACATCTGACGGAAAAGGCGATAGAAATTAACTCCCTGTTCCACGACCAAATCCTTGGATAAAGAATGATAAGAAGGCGTGCGGTTATGCTTCATCACGTCCGCCGCCCATTGTTTGGCAATGTTTTCCGCTTTGCTCTCGATAAGGTTGATTAGTTTTGCCGCGTAAGCTTGCATGCTTCATTCCTCCTTTCCCGCTTGAATCTTAAAAAATGCTGCTAAAAAATTGTTGATTAATGCTTTCCTTCCTTCTTCGATAAATCCATTTTTATTAATTTCCAATATTCACGGGAAATAATGTAGACGATATAATCGAACATCAGGATTGTGCGGCTGAGGCTTTCCACCGCTTTGCGGTGTTCCATTTCGGCGGAAAATATTGTCTGGAACTCGGCGTAAAGCCAGATGTGACGGCGCATGAGAATCATGGCGTACACCGTTTCGTGCAGGGGAACTCCTTCCACGTAGCGTTCGTGCGCGTATTTTGTAAAAACTTCTTCGGCAAGCTGAAAAGGCGCTTCGTGGAAAAACATTTCCCGAAAATTTTTGTAGAACTCTGAGGCCTGGTTGATGATTTTTTCTTCCGGCGCGTCATGATATGAATTTGTTTTAAGGTTGGTTTTTACGTCTTTTGCCCACTGCCACGCGATTTTATCAGCGTTTTTCTGCGTTAAATCTACCAGTTTGGAGGCAAAAGCTTTCATCAAAGATATTATGCTCCTTACACATTGAGAAAGGAGCAACACTTATGCCATTTTGGAAAATGGCCAGCATTCACTTTTTATAGCGGCGGGTAAAAACTGCTAAGAACGCTGAATCGTTAAGACTCGTCGATGATTAGGGAATGTTTAATATTTTTATTATCGCTGTTTTGAAGAAAATGCTTCAAGTATCTAAATGAAAACAAAGTCATCTGGTTTTTGGATTTGGCGCGCCCAAAGGGTTTTTCAAAAACAAAAGAGCAATAAAAACAATTATTTGATGTGCGCGACCTTTTTGTCGCGGCGGATGACTTAAATGTCGCCCAGGATTGATTCCCAACGGGAATTTTTTTTCATCGCGGCAATTTTTCGTTGCAACTGGCGGATAGTAATGCCCAGAGTTTGCGCCGCGCGGTTTCGGTCGCCGTTGGTATTCATCAAAACAAAAGCCAAATGCGCTTCATCATTTTCCTTCAGCGTGCATAATTGGCGGGTAAAAGGCGAAAGCGCCACATGAGTCATGCCCAGATGGCGCGGCGTGATGTAATTAGCGTCGGCGACGAGGACGGCGTTTTCCACAACCTGAGCCAATTCACGAATATTGCCGGGATAGTTTTTGCTGTTTAATAATTCCATGGCTTCGGCAGAAAACCCCTGCACGTCTTTTTTGTGCTGCTCACACGCCTTTTTGAGAAAATGTCTGGCCAGAAGAGGGATATCTCCGGGCCTTTCCGCCAGTGGCGGTAAATGAATATGCGCGGATTTGAGCCGGTAGAATAAATCCAGCCGGAAATTTCCTTCCTGGCAGGCTTTGTTTAGGTTTCTGTTGGAAGCGGAAATGACTCTTACGTCGACCCAGATCGGCTTGGCCGCGCCCAGCGGATAAAAAGATTTTTCTTCCAGCACCCGCAGAAGCTTCGCCTGCAGCGCCGGCGGCAGCTCGCCTATTTCATCCAGAAAAAGCGTTCCTCCGTCCGCCTGTTCAAAATAGCCTTGATGCGCGTTTTCGGCTCCCGTAAAGGCGCCTTTGGCATGACCGAAAAACTGGCTTTCAAACATTGTCGCGGGAATGGCGCTGACATTTACGGCGATAAACGGCCCCTTGGGAGCGGAGCCCGCGCGATGTATTCCGCGCGCCATAAGCTCCTTGCCCGTTCCTGATTCACCGGTAATCATTACCGGATTGCCGCTGGCTGCCATTACCTGCGCGTAGGAAAGCAAAGAAAGCATGCGGGGACACCGC
>JBBIHZ010000184.1:0-4313 GCA_037446735.1 Deltaproteobacteria bacterium | reverse complement strand
GGCAATCTTGCTGCCGATTTTCGAAATGAACCAATTGATAAAATAAAATATTTGACAAAGCTTTTCTAAAAAAGAGGGGGACTATGAAAATTAACAATTATAAACAAAACGGGCAGAGCGGCTTTACGTTGCTTGAGCTGATGGTGGTCATCGTTATTCTGGGCGTGCTGGCGGGGCTGATCATTCCGCGCGTGATGGGGCGCCCGGATGAGGCGCGTCAGGCTAAAGCAAAGATACAGATGGCCAGCCTGGAGACGGCGCTGAAACTTTATAAACTTGATAACGGCAATTATCCGACCACGGAGCAGGGCCTGCGGGCGCTGGTGGAAGCGCCCACTGTCGGGGTTTTACCCAGGAACTGGCGCGCCGGCGGCTACCTGGAAAAAGGCAAAGTGCCCAAAGACCCGTGGGGCAATGAATTTGTTTACATCAGCCCCGGAACGCACGGCGATTTTGATTTGATCTCTCTGGGCAAAGACGGCGAGCCGGGCGGAGAAGGCGTGGATGCGGATATCAACAACTGGGAAATCGAGTAGCCGGATCATCGCCGCGGGATTAAACAGGCAGCGCGCTTATACGCTGGTGGAAGTGCTGGTGGTGATTACGCTGGTTGGCATTATCCTCTTTCTGGCCGTGCCCGCGACTCGAAATGCCTTGACCGGCGATAATCTTAAAAAAGCTTCCCGTCAGCTCATTGGTCTGGAAAGGAAACTGCGCGTGGATGCCGTGCGCGAACAGGTCGATTACATTCTCTGCGTTGATTTGCCTACGTCCAGTTATTGGATCGTAACGGCCGACATGACGGCGGAAAAGGAAAACGAAGTAAAAAAGCGCGCACGTAAACTTTCGGCGAGCGTTGAAATTTTGGATATAGTCTTGGGGGATAACAAAAAAATCTCCACGGGAGAGGCAAGAATCAGATTCGGCAAAAACGGTATCTGCCCGCCCATGGTGATTCATCTGGCGCAAAACGAAGATAAAATGACGCTGGTGGTGAATCCTTTTTTGGGCGTTACCGGTGTTTATGATGATTACGTGGACATATCGCTGAGGGAAGGATTGGGACGTGATAAGCCTTCGCAGTAGAAAAAAAACAATCACGAGTGAAAGAAGTTCCGGTTTCACGCTGGTGGAAGTGCTGGTGGCGATGGCTATTTTATCCATCGCGCTCGTGGCGGTATTTCAACTGCAGTCGCAGAGCGTTTCCATGTCCGCCGAGGCGAGATTTGCCACAAGCGCCGCCCTGCTCGCGCAAAGCAAGATGACCGAAATCGAAACAGGCGCCGCCATTTCCGGCCGCAATCAGGAGGGCGATTTCGGCCCTGATTATCCGCAATACGGCTGGCGCGTTGATATCTCCGACACGCAGCTGCCGCAATTCAAGAAAATTGAGGTTACCGTTTTCAACAAAAATCTGGCGCGCGGCGGCGCGTATAAACTGGTTCTTTACAAAGCGTCCGGTGTTTAAAGCATGCGTAATGCGGCGGGAAAAATAAAATTGAACACACGGGGCTTTACGCTTCTGGAAATACTCCTGGCGATATTCATCCTGGGCGTGGTCTTAACGACGGTTTACGCCTCCTATAGCTCCAGTTTACGGGTTATTCACGACGTTGCCGATGAGCAGGAAATTTATAAAATGTCGCGGATATCGCTTGACAGGCTGGCCAGGGATCTGTCCTCGCTGCAGCGCTCGAAGGGCGAATTTTTTCTGCAAGCCGAAAGAGATGTGTTCGCCGGGCGCGAATTTCACTCGCTTAAGTTCTGGTCGGCGGCGCATCTGGACTTTGAGGAAAAAGCAGTGACGCAAAGGCCGGCGATTATTTCCTATTTCGTGCGAAAAAATGAAGAGAGCGAAACCTTTTCTCTGGTAAGGAGCGATATGCCCGGTGTCGCGCCCGAGCCGGGGAAAGACGAGAAGCGAGGTTTTGTTATCTGTGAAAAACTGGAAACATGGAAATTAATGTTTTATGACGAACGCGGCAGAGAGGCGGCGACGTGGGATACCCTTTCCGCGTCTTCCGAGCAGAAAGGCAAAGCCCCTGCCGCGGTGAAGGTGGAAATGGCCCTGGCCAATAAAAACAATGCCGAAAATCCCTATAAATTCACGACCACAATTTTTTTGCCGGCGAAAAAATGAAAATTTTCTTAAAAAGAGCTTTGACAAGCAATAAGGGCGTCGCGCTTATCACCGTAATTCTGCTGGTCAGCGTGCTGGTGGCGCTCGCGATTGAACTTAACCGTTCGGCGCGCGCCGATATTTATGACGCGGCCAATATCAGCGACGGCATCAAACTGGCATATATCGCCAAGTCTGGATTCTACGGAGCCGCCGTATTGCTGCTTAATGCCGATAGTGAACGCGCGACCACATTGTTTGAAGACTGGGCGAATACAGAGGCTCTCTCCGTGCGCTCCCGGGAATTTTTTGACAACGGCTATTTTGTCGTCCGCGTGGAAGATGAAATGGGTAAGATCCCTCTCAATAAGCTTGCGGAAAACGCGGTGCTGCGCTCGGTGCTGATTCGCCTGCTTGGTCAGCCGGAGTTTGGGCTTGATCGGGCAAAAGCCGAAGAAATAGTCGCCGCCATTAAGGATTGGGTTGATGAGGACAATGACCTGACGAGCGGCGGAGCGGAGAGCCCCTATTATATGACGCTTGATCCGCCCTACCGGGCGAAAAACGCGCCGCTGGATTGCATTGAGGAATTGCTTATGGTAAAGGGCATAACCAAAGAAATTTTCGCCGGCACGAAGGAAAAACCGGCCCTGGCCGATTTTGTCACCGCCGACGGCGACGGACTGATAAATATCAACACCGCGCCGCTCTTGGTCTTGCGCTCACTTTCTGATGCGATAACGCCGACAATAGCGCAGCAGCTTGATGAGCATCGCCGTAAAAACGGGAATGATTTATCCAGCGTTACCTGGTTTGCTGATATTGTTGGCGGAACGATAGATACGTCGGTGTTTACGGCAAGCAGTAATTATTTTAAAATTATTTCCGCGGGTAAAATGAACAAGATGGAACAAAAAATCGCGGCTATTATTGCCCGGGATGGAAAATCCGCCAAAATATTAAAGTGGAGAGTCGATTGATGAGCACGGCGATAACAGGTCTGGATATCGGCGCAAAATCCATAAAGGCGGTTTTGCTCTCCCGCGTCGGCGGGGGCGGCGGGCACGTGCTGGCGGCGGAAGCGGTCAGCATTGAGGCGCACGGCGGGCTGGAGCCGGCGCTGACGAAGTTGGCGGAAACCGCCATATTTCAGAATGTTCCCTGCTGCGTTTGCTTGTCGCTGGATCAGGCGATGCTCAGGCAGGTAAATCTTCCTTTTCGTGACGACCATAAAATCAGAAGGACATTGCCCTTCGAACTGGAAACGGTGATACCTCTGCCCAAAGGTGAAATGGCCAGCGATTATATTAAGCAGGAGGAAGGAAAGCTGCTGGTGGCGGTAACGGCTAAAAAAAACCTCCGCGAATTGGTTGAAATAATAGAAAACAGTTTGGCGGCGGATGTCGCGTTAGTTGATGTGTCACTGGGCGCGCTTGCTTATCCGGTGATGGAAAAATCTCCCGCGGATGAATGCGCGCTTCTTTTGGACATCGGCGCGCGCAACACTGAGGCCTGTTTCTATGAAAGCGGCGAGATTGCCCAGATGCGTTTATACGCTTTCGGGGGCGAAATCCTTGCCGGCGCGCTGGCACAGGGGAAAAAGATGCAGCAGGAGCAGGCCTTGTCCTTCCTGCAAAGCGCGTCTCCGGCCGAGGCGGGTGAAGATGTATGTCAGGCCTGCAGCAATTTCTGCCGTGAGATAAAAAGCAGCGTTGAAATCATGAAATTAAACGGGACTTTGAGAAATGAAATTTCCCGTGTCACTCTTACCGGCGGCGCCGCCGCGTTTCCTGCGCTGATCAAAGAACTGGAAAGTTGTTTTTCCGTGCCGGTGGACATTCTGGATCTCGCGGCGTTGGATAAAACGGAAATCGGTCGGAACATCATGGAAAAATATCAGCCGCAAATAATGAACGGAGCGCTGGCGGCGGCGCTGAGATTGGTTTCGCAACGGCGTGGCTTTAACTTCCTCAAGGGCGAATTTGCCCCCCGCGGTGCGCGCTTTGACGCAGGCAGCGGGATGCGTCGGGTGGCGATCGTTGCGCTCATCATTATTTTCATGGGCGCCGCCAATTTAATCGGAGGTTGGGCTTTGCAGGCCTATCACGCCGGCGTGATCAAAAAGCAGATCGCGCTTATTTTTAAGAAAAATTATCCCGAGGCCCAGGCGATGGTGGATCCGCCGCAGCAGCTG
>JBBIHZ010000183.1:1384-4351 GCA_037446735.1 Deltaproteobacteria bacterium | reverse complement strand
CAGGGTAAAATGGTTCCTTTCTCGTCGTTCGCCTCCGGCCGGTGGGTATCCGGCCCGCCCAAGAGAGACCGTTTTAACGGGTTTCCCTCCATCAATATCTGGGGCGAGCCGGCGCCAGGCAAAAGTTCGGGCGAAGCCATGAAGTCTATGGAGGAAGCACTGGGAAAACTTCCCCCCGGTTTCGGTTTCGACTGGAGCGGGCTTTCCTATCAGGAGAGAATGGCCAGCGCGCAGGCGCCGTTGCTTTACGCCTTTTCCATTTTTGTCATCTTTTTGTGTCTGGCCGCGCTCTACGAGAGCTGGACTGTTCCCATATCGATTTTGTTGGTGATTCCGCTGGGGGTTATCGGCGGCGTTATCGCGTCGAGCACCAGAGGATTGGCCAACGACGTTTATTTTCAGATAGGATTGCTCACCACGCTTGGCTTGGGCACGAAAAACGCCATCCTGATTGTCCAGTTTGCCAAGCAGGGGCTGGAAAAAGGAATGGGAATCATCGAGGCCACAATTGAAGGAGCCAGGCTAAGGTTCCGCCCGATTCTCATGACCTCGCTCGCTTTCGGATTTGGCGTGTTGCCTTTGGCGCTTACCGCCGGCGCGAGCGCGGGCGCCCAGAACGCCATCGGGACCAGCGTGTTGGGAGGCATGATCACCGCGACAATTCTTATAGTTGTCTTTGCGCCTCTTTTTTACGTGATAATCGAAATGTTCTTCGGGCGGCAGGTGGAGCAGAAAATTAATTTAGGAGAGGACGTAAAATCTTTCTTCTCTGATTTGAGAAAAAATATTTCGGACAAACGGCAGGCATGGAAATCTTCCCGCGAAAAAAGCGCAAAAAAGCCGAAGGTTAAATGATATGAAAAAAACCCTATTACTTTTAGCAGTTGTTTTGATGTTCTTTCTGGGCGCGTGCACCATGGCGCCGCGCTACACGCGGCCGGCGCCGCCAGTTCCTTCCGAGTGGCCTTCCGGAGCGGCTTATGAGGAAAAAGTGGAAAAGCCGACCTCGTCCGCGGCGACGCAATTGACGTGGCGTGATTTTATTGCTGATGCCCGCATGAGGGAAATCATCGAAACAGCCCTGCTCAATAACCGTGATCTACGCATGGCGGCGCTAAATGTGGAATTGACTAAAGCGATGTATGGCATAAGCACGGCCAGTCTCCTGCCTTCGGTAAACGCCATAGGGACATGGTTCAGGGAGCGAGCACCCGCCGATCTGTCTCCCAGCGGCAGCGCCTACACGTCCGAAAAATTCAGCGTTAATCTGGGTATTACCGCGTGGGAAATTGATTTCTTCGGACGCATCAGAAGCTTAAAAGACAAGGCGCTTGAGGAATATCTGGCGACCGAGCAAGCCCGACGCGGTTTTCAACTAGCGCTGATTTCGGCCGTGGCGCAGTCTTACTTCGCCTTGGCCGCGGACAGGGAAGCGTTGAAGCTGGTTGCGGCCACGCTGGAGGCGCAGGAAACATCTTATAAGCTGATCCGGAAGCGTTACGAAGTCGGGATGGCCTCCGAGATCGATCTGCGGCGGGCGCAAAGCCAGGTGGAAATAGCACGCGGCGATGTCGCCCGTTATACGCAGTGGGTGGCGCAGGATGAAAACGCTTTAAATCTTCTGGTTGGCTCAATCGTAAAAGAGGAATTGCTACCGGCCAATCTGGAAAGTGTTAGCCCGCCTAAGGAGTTTTCCGCCGGTGTCTCTTCCGAGATTTTGCTCAGTCGCCCTGACGTTGTAGCTGCCGAACACCGTCTCAAGGCCGCCTATGCCAACATCGGCGCAGCGCGCGCGGCGTTTTTTCCGCGCATTTCTCTGGCCACCACTATCGGCACGGCCAGCGCCGATCTGTCCGGTCTTTTTAAATCCGGTTCCGGCGTCTGGAGTTTCGCGCCGCAGATTATCATGCCGATTTTTGACGCCCGCACCTGGTTTGCCCATCGCGTGACCAAAGTGGAAAGGGAAATGTCCGTTGCCCAATATGAAAAAACCATCCAGACGGCTTTCCGGGAAGTGGCAGACGCTCTGGCGGTCAAAGGCACGATTCACAAGCAACTTGCGGCGCAGCAAGCGCTGGTTGACGCGGTAACGGAAACTTACCGGCTTGCCCAACTGCGATACGATAAAGGCATTGACAGTTATCTTTCTGTTCTCGACGCGCAGCGCTCATTCTATGGCGCGCAGCAGACGCTGATCATGCTGCGTCTGGCGCAGGCCAATAACACAATCGGGCTGTATAAAACGCTGGGCGGAAGCCAGGAAAATCAGGATAATAACAAATAAGGAAAAATATTTAATGGCCGGACAAAAAATGACCAGGCGACAAAAAGATATTTCACGGCTGCTGAGGGAGAAAAAACACGGCCCCTCGCGGCGCTTAAAAAAGGCAAACTCTTTTCCCGCGAGAAAAAGGAAATAAGCCGGTTTATTTTCTGGTAAGCAATAAGCCGATAATAATTCCGATGGCCGCGCCGATAACCGCAATCGCCATCATATTGTTAAAAGATGTTTGCGCCAGCGGGATGAGCACCTGATCAATGCCTTTCAGATTGGCGCCTCTGGTAATGACCACGTCAAAAGGCAGTTGCCCGATAATAAAGGCGGAGGGCCGATAGAGAAAGCCGATAAAACCGCCGGCGATAAAACCGACGATGCCCAATTTCAAAGTCAGCCATGTTGATTTTGTCATCGCTTTGCAAACCTCCCGAACGCGCTCATTCTAAACCAAGAGATAAGTTTTTAGGTAGTAAGCCTTTTTCGTCGGTAATGCCGAGTGATTCGCAGATGATTTCGGCGGGATCCAGCGCGTCCATGCCGGATAATCCTCCCAACTGCATGCGGCACGAGCCGCAATCCGCCATGATATTTTGCGCGCCGGTTTTTTTGATGAGCGAAACAGCGCGCTTACCCAACTGCACCGCCGTTATCTCGTTTGTTTTTTTGAAGCCATAACTCCCGTTCAAGCC
>JBBIHZ010000183.1:0-1369 GCA_037446735.1 Deltaproteobacteria bacterium | reverse complement strand
AAAGATGTTGAATTCCAGTCCGGGAATCATGTTCATGATTTTCACCGCTGGATAACCGATGCCCAGCGCGCGCAGATGGCAGGGAATGTGATAAGCGATTTTGCGCTTCACCACGCCGAACTGCGGCTCAATATAACCGTCGTCCATAAGCCCGACAATGTATTCATGAAGGTCGTAGGTGTTTTCGGCAATTTTCTTTGCCTGCGGTATTTCCAGGATGCCGGGATAGTCATGCAGTAGGCACAGCCCGCAGGATGTGCAGGTGTAAATCACGTCATAGCCCGCGTCGATATAGTTGGAAAGCGAGGCGGCGTTTTTCTGCGCGAAGTAACGCGCGATCGCCAGATTGCCGTTGCCCAGCGCGGGCAATCCACAGCACCACTGATCGGGCAGAAAGACATCGACATCAAAGGATTCCAGCAGGCGGACGATTTTTCTGCCGATATCCGGACGGTAAAAATTGATGAAACAGCCGTAGAAGAAGGCGACTTTCTTTGCTGACCTGCTTTTCTTTTTCTTCGCGCTTTTCATAGTCTTGAAACTGAATTTGGGGAAGGGAAGATAAGTGGTAATGCCCATCGCGTGAAATATTTTTTTGCCGATTTTGGTATCCGCCACTTTGTTGGCCAGAGGAGCGGTAAGCGAGCCCAGCGCGCTTAAATAGTAGTTATTGGCAAAAAGCAGATAGGCCAGCGTGCGCGGATTCTGCAGCCCGTATCTCTGCTGCGCCTGCAGAATGATTTCCGCCGGGTCCACGCCGCACGGGCAGGCCATGTTGCAGCGCTTGCACTGGCTGCACAAAAGCACCCACTTATCCACGGATTTTTCTCTTGTCATGCGGAAGCGCTGCGCGTCAGGACCGGATTGTTTCGGGCCGGGGAAATCCGGATTAATCCGGAAGACGGGGCAGTTTTCCACGCAGATTGTGCAGCGTATACAGTGCTCGTATTTCATCATTTGAGATACCCCATGCAGGAGGCAGCCGTGGCGTGCCCCGTGGCGAGCGCCAGTCCGTGCCCGCAGCCGTTTTTTAAAACGTCCGTGTGCGCCAGAATCCCGCCGCAGACAAAAATATTTTCCCACGGCGCGTCCTTCGGGCGGAAGGACGAATCGGCAATGATCCCCGCTTTGCCTATCGCGTGGTTAAGGGAAAAATAATCACTGTCAAACCAGTCGTCCCTTTTCCCGGGAATGAAAACGGGAAGATCGAAAATATTTTCCACTATCGCGTCGCGCCTCGCTTGCAGTCCGCCGCCGACAAAGGAGCCGGATGCCAGGATAAACGCTTTGGCGTTTAAGCTGTTGGGGCGTCCTTCCGAGGGAGTGATGACCGCTTCGATGATGTTTTTTGTTTTTTCCAGGCCGCTTA
>JBBIHZ010000182.1:0-4357 GCA_037446735.1 Deltaproteobacteria bacterium | reverse complement strand
TTTCGGCGACACAAGCCAATTATCGGATTATGTCGTGCTCAACAGTACCAGTCCTTTTATGCTTTATTTGTCCGAGGGGAGTTATCACCTATACGCGATAACGGATTTTGACAATGACGGTGTTTACACGGAAAAGGAATTATCCGGTTATTACGGGTTCCCCTCTGCTCCCCGGGAAATATCGCTGTGCAAAGAGGATCTGGTTAAAGGCATTGTTATCAATACTTCCAGGGAAAACTCCAAAAAAATTAAATTTCCCCAGCCGTTGAGTGTTGATGAGCGGCAGGCGATAAGCCAGCTTACCTATACCGGTCAGGTAACAAAAATATATGATGAAAGATTTTCCGCACAAAATGCGTCCGCTGGCTGGTGGAATCCGTCGGTTTTTATGCGCGCTTTCGGCGCACGGATTTATTTTACGCAGGAGTATGATCCGGAAAAAAATCCGGTGCTTTTTGTGCACGGAGCGGAGGGAAGTCCGCAAAACTGGATTTACTTTTTTATGCGCCTTGACCATCGCCGCTATCAGCCGTGGTTTTTTTATTATCCCGCGGGCATTCATCTTTCCTTAGCAGCGCATCTTCTTTATGATGAACTGATGGAACTGCACACACAATACAAATTTAAAAAAATGTGTATTGTGGCGCATAGTATCGGTGGATTGGTGACGCGGTCTCTTCTCACGCGCTACAAATTTAAGGATAATTTTGTAAATGTTTATGTAACATTGGCCACGCCGTGGTCAGGTTTTGAAATGGCGGATGCCTCGCAGCAAAGGCAACACAAAAGCCTGCCCAGCTGGATAGATTTAGGAACGCAAAGCGTTTTTCTTAGGCGCACTTTAAATGCAAGATTGCCCGCCGCAATCAACTATTATCTTTTTTATGGAAAAGAAGATGATGTGTCCGCCGGTCGCGCGCTGGATGACCGCGTCTTACTGCGCGCCCAGGACAAATTCGGCTTTGATTGCAACCACGATACCATACTAAGCGATCGCCTTGTTTTCCGCAAATTCAGCGAGATATTGGAAAAAGAATTTCGCTGAAATGGTTTTTCCGCTGCTTAATTATTCTAGCCAACGGCATCTATAATGCTTGCGATAAAATCTTCCATGCCCCATTCATTATCATACGTCATGCCCAGCCGGACGACGACCAACTTATGAGAAGGAATAACGGCAATAATCTGTCCCTGGTAACCGCGTGCGAAATATGTATCCTCCGGCAGTCTCGGGTAGGGGCGTTCTTTTGGATGGGTTCCCTTGCCGCCGTTGAGCCAGAAATGCGCGCCGTATTGACCATGGGGGTCGGCAGGAGCAGGCTTAGTGGAATATTTTACCCAGCTTGACGGCAGTATCCTTTTGCCCTGCCACACGCCGTCGTTGAGATAAAGCAGCCCGAAGCGGGCGTAGTCGCGGGCGGTGGCGTAAACGAAAGACGAACCGATAAACGTTCCCGTGGCGTCCGTGGACCAGACGGCGCTTCTCATGCCGATTTTATTGAAAAGTTCCCGGCGCGGAAAATTCCAGTAATTATTTAGATCGCCGGTTTGTTCTTTAATAATTCTGCAGATAATATTTGTGCTTCCCGAGGAGTAGCGCCATTCTTTGTCCGGCGGCGCAATTAACGGTTTGCCCGCCGCAAAAGCCGCCATATCCGGTTTCAAAAAAAGCATCATGTTCACGTCAGATACGGGTTTTTCCGCGTAGGCCTCCACCCAGTCCAGCCCGGAACTCATCCGAAGCATTTGATCCAAGGTAATGGCGCGGCGCGGGTCATCCGCGCTTTGCCATTCGGCCACGGGCGCCGGTTTTCTGATATTGATTTTCCCCTGCAAAACCATAATGCCTACCAGGGCATTAACCATGCTTTTGGCGATCGACCAGCTCAGAAGCGGCGTGTCCTTGGTTATGCCCTCGCCGTAACGCTCGGCAACAATGCGTCCTTTGTGCACGACTATGACGGCGCGAGTATATAGTTTCTTCTGGGGATGATCCTCGGAAAAAATTTTTGCGACGGCGTTATCGATTCTTGCCATGTTAATGTTTGGTGGGTTTCCTGCAGGCAGCAGATCACCTTGAGGCCAGGGAATTCTTTCCGGATGGTCCGGCTCGGCGGGAATAATTTCCGGTCGCCAATTAAGGATAGTTTTTTCGTTGATTCCTGAAAGCAGCACCGGTCCCAGTCCTTCCACGTGCAGCGCTTTTCTTTTGAATATTCCTGTTCCCAAGAGAGAACAGCTCACCGTTTTCCTGTGCGTGTTTATTTTTGGTGTGAACAGTTTGAAAAGAGGATTAAATCCCATGTCTTCACGCGCGACAGTTTCAGCGTCACGGCCGGAAACGAAAATCGCGGCGCCTAGAGTCTTGGCCTTAAACGCGCATCCCAGGGGAAGCTGCTGCGCATATTCTCTGCTTTTGTAGATTCCCATAACCGCCGCCGCTGCGATTATCAGCGCCAGGCTGATAACTGTTTTTTTTGCGCTCAATTTTTTCATCGTTTATCCTTTCTTCGGCCAAAGAAATTATTGACGGACATGGCTAGATCACTACTTTAGCCGCAAACAGATTTTCAACTTCCTGGGCGGAATAGCCGAGCCATTTCTCTAAAATGAATCTGCTGTGTTCGCCCAGCGCGGGCGCGGGCAGGCGGATGCTTCCCTGGGCTTGCGAAAATTTATAGGGAAAGCCGGGAATGTCGATATCGCCGAACTGCTGATGGTGAACTTTCTGGAACATGCCGCGCGCTTTCAGGTTTTCATCCTGATTTACCTGCTCGTTGCTGTAGGCAATGCCGCAGGGGATTTTTTTGTCTTCGAGAATTTTTATTATTTCCTGCGACGTATGACGTGAAGTCCACTCTTCGATAAGCGCGACCGCTCCTTCGTGATTGTGGATTTGTGAAATAATATTGTTGAATTTCGCGTCGGTGACCATTTCCTGCCGCCCGATCACTTCCGCGAGTGTTTTCCACTGGCGCGTGGTGACGGAAACTATGGCTACTTTCCCGTCTTTTGATTTAAAAAATCCGTAGAAAGGCATCCGGTCTGAGGAGTTCATGACCTCTTCCGGTTTTCTGCCCAGTCTTTTTTCGATATCCTTTGCCACGTCGCCCAGGGCTTTATCCATCAGGGCGCGGTAATTGTTGAAATACATGACATCCTGCATGGAAAGGTCAATGTATTGCCCCTGTCCCGTTTTCATTTTGTGAATGAGAGCAAGCAAAGTGGCATTGGCGGCATAGGCGCCGGCCATTAAATCGCCCCAGTAGTTGGCGGGCATCAGATAAGTGTCCTGGTCGTTCCAGAATTGGCCGCCTGTCGCTTGTGCAATGATGTCGAAAGCGGCCCTTTCCGGATTGACCCCCGTGGCGCCGAAGCCGGAAATCTGCGTGTAGATGATGTCCTTTTTTATTTTTTTTAAATCATCATAACCCAGGCCGTTTCTCTCCAGCGCGCCGGGAATCAGGTTCTGCACAAAAATATCCGCCTGTGCCGCGAGCCGGCGCATTACTTCCTGTCCTTTTTGTTCCTGCCAGTTGACGGCGATGCCGTATTTGTTACGGTTTAAAACGGAGTAGCAGCGCTCCGCACCGGGCATGAGCTGAAAATTGATTCTGAGCGTGTCGCCTTCCGGCGGCTCAACTTTAACAACTTCGGCGCCCATATCGGCCAAAAGCTGCGTGCAGCGGGAACCGGAAATAAACTGGGTGACATCGATTACTCTAAGGCCAGCGAGAATTTGCACGAGAAATCCTTTTATGAAATGTAGTTATTAGTATGGCAATTATTAGCACATTTGACGAAGTAGTTCTCCTGTTTTTTATTCACAAATGACTAACCGTCTTAAAAATTCTTAATTAGACGCTGTCGGGTAAACCTTTATAATAACATCGTCCGGGCAAGTTGTGTGCCAGGGCGATCATGCATCTATTGCAGTTGATACAGGAAGAAACGGCGCCCCGGCCTTCTTTAAATTTTTTTATCAAAGAAGGTTCCCTGATTAACGGACGACACATGGAGATCATATCTGTTTGTCCGGAGGCTACGGCTATTTCCATCGCTTTTAAGTGCCTCCATCCCCCCACTGCAAAAATACAAATTTCCCCCGCTGACTGTCTCAGTAACATGGTGCTATTCAGGTTATATCCTTCTTCTATCTTGAAAATATCCTTTATTTTTTCCAGCGTTTCCCGGGCGCGCGTTTTCTTTTCTTCCGGAACCATGTCCAGAATTTCTTTCACGGGCACTTCGCCACGGCTTAGATTCCATGGGGCAAGTGCGGAATTGCCGCAACTTACTTCTAGGGCATCGATTCTTTCGTCCGCCAGCCGCCGCGCGTAGCTTGCCGCCAAGGGTG
>JBBIHZ010000181.1:0-4418 GCA_037446735.1 Deltaproteobacteria bacterium | reverse complement strand
AATCGGCGATATCCAGACTGAAGTTTATGATGGCATGATGCAGGAAATCAACCACGGCATCGGTCAAAGTGGCATCAAACCTGGCGTGATTAAAGTCGCATCGGGATTGAACCGCATCGCCCACTGCGAGGATGCAACACTAAAAGCGGCGGCGCGGGCGAGCCGTGAAACCGGAATTCCCATTACAACGCATACCGAAGACGGAACCATGGGGCCCGAACAGGCGGATTTGCTTATTGGCGAAGGCGTAGAGCCGCAGAAAATCACCATCGGTCACATGTGCGGCAACTCTTCGCTTGCTTATCAGCTTGATGTCTTAAAGCGCGGGGTTTACATCGCTTTTGACCGCTTCGGGATTGAAATAAAAATGACGGATCAGACGCGCGTCGCCACGCTTATCAAGCTTTTGGAAAAAGGCTACGCCAACCGTATCCTGCTATCCCACGATTTCATGGCCGCGGTTTACGGCAGAGGCGGCCGTATGCCTATTGAAGAAGCCATCAAGTTTAAGAACTGGTCATTCACGAATATTTTCGCAAATATATTGCCCGCATTGAAAAACGCCGGCATCAGTGACGAACAGATTAAGACAATGATGGTGGACAATCCGCGACGCTTTTTGTCAGAAAATTAAATGTTTTCTCTAATGGCTTGCAACACCGCTTCCCTATCCATTAATCGCTCCTCATCGCAGGAAACTTGCTTAAGACTTCCAGATATTTGAGCCTTAAATATTGACTATACTACAACAGCTTTAAAGTATTTATCGTTTTCCCCTATTGAATATTTGATCCTAATTGTTCCATGGAAAAAAGAACAAGTTAGCAGCGTCCCTCTGCCTCGGCTATCTTGTTCTGGATACTTTTAAAAGACTTTTGCGATAGCGTAATTGAATATTCCGGTAACAAACGCTGGATTCGCCAGAACCATTTCCACCAAGAAGGCTCAATAATTATAGCGCGGTTTTTAGCAACAGCATCCAGCACTTTTTTTGCAAAAAGATCGGGCCTCATCGGCTTGACCTTCTCCAGCGTTTGCTTGCGCAATTCTGGTGACATCCTGGAATAGGATTTACCGAATTTTCCTCCATTTTCTGCCAACGGCGTACGGATAATACCGGGACAAAGGACGCTGACGCGTATTCCCTGCAGGCCCGCCAGGGCACGCAGCGATTTGGAAAGCCCGACAACTGCATACTTGGTGGTTGCATAGGCAACTCCGCCGGGGGTGGAAAGCAGTCCGGCTATCGAACTCGTATTAACAATATGTCCGAAACCCTGCGTGAGCATAATCGGATATGCGGCGTGAACGCCATGAATGACGCCCCTAATATTGATATTGACGATATGCTCCCAATCGGCCATGCTGTATAGACTGATGTCGCCGGTAATATATTCCGGCATTGTTGAACATATAATCCAGCCGCCCGGTGCGCGCGACAGTATCCCGAATAACCTGTTCCACCGCAGGATAATCTGTTACATCCAGTTGCACCGCCGTGGCTTTTCCTCCGGCAGTCTTAATTCCCACGGCAACCTCCTGAGCAAGTTCAAACTGAAGATCAGCCAGAACCACTTCGCAGCCTCTCCTTGCTAATTCCTCGGCAATCGCCTGGCCGATTCCCGACGCACCACCGGTAATTATCGCGGTCGCGCCATCATAAATACGGATTACTTTATCTTCTTGCATGAAACTCCTTTTGAATATTAAATGATATCGCCTTTGTACTTGTTAGTCTCGCCATGAAGTATTTTCCGTCACAGCGAGCGTAGTAAAGCAATCTCTATTTTTTCACCGTCGGCGGGAAGCTCTGATACGATGTATCCACCGGCGGCATTTTAACGCTATCCTCAACGCGGGGCAGCTTGCCGTAAAGAGGATTATCCTGCCAGCCTTCGAGGTGCGCGGCGCGCTTTGCCGCCGCCTGATACTTTTTCCAGTCGGCGCTGCCGTATAAAAACATCTCCTGCGCGGCCATCGAGCCTTCGCCGTGAATCGTGTCCACCTGCCAGTGATTGCTGGTAACGTCTTTTATCAGGCGCAGAATGCGCAAACGGTCTTCCGTCGGCACGCCGTCTTTGGCCGCCAGATATTTTTCGATAAAGGGCTGAATTTCCGGATTTTTCCAGTCGCGAAAAGCCGGCACGGTAGTAGTCAAACCGCCGCCGATATCCTGCATATGCTGACACATTGTGTGGAAGTTACTCGCGTAAGTCCACTTCGAGGCATTGATCGCCATCCGGTTGGGCATCATCACATCCATGCCGAATTCCGTTTGCGGATCCAGGCACGCCTGCTTGGCCAGCATCTGCACCGTCTCCGTGATATAGGCCATCCAGGAAAGTTTCTTGCGCACATGCGGCACATTCGCGACACCGTTATATTCAGCAATCAAACTTGCCGCTCCGGTCATCATTTCCAGCGTATGCGTCATCTTGCAGGTTCCGAATAGGCGGTGATAGCTGGCAAAAGCATAAGCCAGAATCTGCGAAAACTGCCATTCGCCGCACATGAAAACACGTTCCCAGGGAACGAAAACATCGTCAAAAATAATTAGCGATTCCGAAGGCTGAAGATGATCAGACATCGGAAAGTCGAATTCCCCTTCGTCGCCATAGAGGCGCGTGTTTGGTTCCACACCCAAAAGCTTCACGCCTTTGGCGTTTACCGGCACGGCAAAACCAAGCGCGTAATCCTTGTCCGCTTCGCCGTGCGTCCGGCAAGGCAGACACAAAAGCTCATTAGCGCAGGGCGAGGCGCTGATATGCACTTTAGCACCGCGCACGATAATACCGTCCTTCTTTTTATCAACGATTCTCAGATAAAAATCCTTGTGCTGTTTCTGCGCGGAGGGATGCAGACTGCGGTCGCCTTTAACGTCGGTAATCGCGCCGGTGAGCGCCAGATCGTTCTTCTGCAGATGGCGGCGGTATTTTTCCACGCGTTCCATGTAATTAGTGCCGAGCTTTTTATCCATCACCTCGGCGGCTACGCTGAAAGAGGCCAATGCGTCCGCGCCCATGCAGTGCACCAGCACGCCGCCTCCCGCCCGCATACCCACCATGTAGCATTCGCGCCTACGCAGCATATCCTCCGGCGTTTTGGGAGAAGTAAGCAGAAAATTAATCTCCTCGCCGTCTTTGTCTTTGGTGACAAAAAGATGTTTATAGTCGGGATGGTTCGGCAAAACATAATCCATCGCCGCCATTTGGATGATTGTGCTTGTGGAGGGATGCGTCCGGACGTCTTTTACCTTTTCGCCTAGGCACCAGACTTCCCGCCCGTCATTGAGACTTTCCAGATATTGCTCAACTGTTTTAATCATAAAGTTTTCCTCTTTATATTGATTTTATTACTGAAAGATTAACTATATATCAACGGCCCAAAACGCGCGTTAGTGCAGTTTTTGGCCGTCCTTTTTCATATTCAGCATTTCCTGCATCAGCTCGTCGATGTCCATACCGGGGGCATGGCCATATTCCTGAAGCAGAGCGGCATCGTACATTTCTTCCAGCTTCCGCAGTTGTTTCAGCGCTGTTTCATTCTGGCTGAAGGATTTGTCCATCATCTCTACCAGGTTGTCGCCGGACTTTTTGAGATCGCTCAAATCAATATTCAAAGAAGTCAGGGCGAAAACTTTTTTCAAAAGATCGTAGCAAGCTTTGGCGTTAAAAATCTGAATATACGGCGGGACTCTGGCCGTGATGCCTGCCGCCTCGATTCCTTCCCTGCCGGCCTGATTCAAAAGCATGGTGGAGAAACTGCACGGCCCGGTGTAATTCAGAAACGGAAACGATGTGAATTCGCCCTTCAGCGCCGGACTGCTCAGCACGGCAAAGACCTGCGTTTCGCGCGTGTGGGGAACCTGATCGTAAACACCGCCCAGAGAATATATCCTGGGGACATGATAATGTTTGGCAATGTTTAAGATTGCCGAGGCGTATTCCGGCCATCTCAAATTCGGCTCAAAACCCGTAAAAAGAATAAGGTCATGCTCCGCGCCGCTTTTCCAGTAAAAGAATTCACTGGCTGGCTCGGCAAGCGATTTTACCACGCCTTCTTCGATAATTGCCTGAGGCCGCAATGTCTGCAACGGTTCAAAGCCCGGCACCTGCCAGATATGGAAATGCCGGGCATCGATATGGGCGAACTTTTGGGCGTTAAGTTTGCGGCGCAGAAAATCAATGCAACCTGTTGACACCTCGCCCGCGTTCAGCCAGCCGTTTAAACCGATTAAAAGATAAGGATTTACCAGGTCGGGCTTATCCTGAAAAATGATGCTTTCGTTCATGAACACTCCTTTGGTGTGATTATCATTTGCCCGCTTTTTGCAGTCAAGTATTATTTAATGATTGGGTTGGTTGGTATTTCTGTAGCGAATGCAGCGGTTTTGTTTGCGGTATGACTAGCTTTGTAAA
>JBBIHZ010000180.1:0-4435 GCA_037446735.1 Deltaproteobacteria bacterium | reverse complement strand
GCGGCGGCAGCGGCGGCAGCGGTTCGGCGCATCGCGTGGCGCTCCTCGCCGGGCTGTGCCATTTTTCCGGCAGTGGGCGGATGGACTTGGCCGCCAGGCACAGCACGGCCGCCTCGATGGTCAATTCATCCGTTTTGGTCCTAAACAGTTTTCCCGCGACGTAAACAATATCGCCAATATCGCTTTTCTTAAATACAAGATAGCCATTGTCATCCAGGTTATTTTTCGCGACATAGCACTGAATCTGACCTTTTCGGTCCTGAATTTTCATAAAAGCGGCTTTGCCAAAATCGCGCACGGCCATCAGGCGGCCGGCAACAGAAAATTTTTGTCCAAGCTCGGCAAGTTCTTCACCTTTGAACGCGCCGTATTTTTCCAGTATCTCGGCTGTTGTATGCTGGGGACGGATATCATTAGGATAGAGGTCTATTCCTGCCTCTTTAAGGGCGGTTATTTTTTCCCGTCGAACCTTCAAAAGTTCATTATCTTCCATAGTTTCCCCGCTTGGTATGAAGCATGTTTGACTATATAATTTTCCTTAAATAGTCAAGCTTTGATTGCTCTGCAAAGCGCTTATAAGACATCGAAATTACAAAATTTGTTTGCCATCGGCGGCAATCTTATGTATGCTGATTCCCACTTAAATTTGAGGGGGTATATCATGGTAAATAAAGCGCTGCTGATTGGCCGTCTGGGAAAAGATCCGGAAGTGCGGTACACGCCTGATGGCACCATGGTCACGAATTTCAATCTGGCCACCGACGAACAGTGGAAAGATAAAAACGGGGAAAAAGTACAAAAAACCGAGTGGCACAGGATAGTTACTTTTGGCAAACTGGCGGAAATATGCGGTAATTATCTGGTGAAAGGCAAGCTTGTTTTCGTGGAAGGCCGTATCCAGACGCGCTCCTGGGAGGACAAAGACGGCGTAAAAAGATTCACGACAGAAATCGTTGCTTCCAACATGCAGATGCTGGATAGCAAAGGACAGGGTAAATCAATGGAGAGCGCCGATGCAGCCGGCGCCGCAGACATTCCCGGAGATGATGTTCCTTTCTAATCGAAGCCGGTATTTAATGGCAAAAAAGGGAACTCCTCTCGCCAACCGCCAAGGGGAAAATTCCCTTAGAAATAATTAACTTCCGCTTTTAATTTATCCGCATTAACCGAATTTACTTCTTATTGTTTTCCTTATTAGAAGTCTCGTCGGTTATTTCTTTTTCGTTCATTGATCTTTTAAAATTTTTAATGCCCTTGCCGATCGCCGAACCTATTTCCGGCAGCTTTCCCACGCCGAAAATAATCAAAATAATCACGAGTATAATCAGTAATTCCGGCATTCCTATCGAACCTAACATAATATTACCTCATATTTTTATTTTATCTCACGGCAGACGTAAACGAATTACCTCGCCCGGTTCCCCTAAATTCTCCATCGTTTTACCTTGAAACTGTATCACAACGCCCCCCGCATTGCCAATATCCATATCCGCGACGGAAGCTTTATATTCGGCTTTTTGCCCCGGCTTGAGCACAATCTGAAAAACAGGATTTTGATCTATTCTGATTCTAATCCAAGTCTCTTCGAGGGCTTTAATAACCAAAAGGCCGTTTTCCCGGCCATCGACCGCCTGGAGAGCTTCTTTTTTTCCCGGCGCGGAAGACTCTTTAGCGTCACTTTTCGCGGCAACGGTTGTTTCCAAAGGCATTTGTTGGGTGTTTTTTCCCACGGTATCGCTTCTTCCACCGGTTATTTCTTCTGCCGTCTGCGAAGCATCCTGCGTTGACGGTGTTTCCTCAGAAGCGATATTAATTTTTCTTTCCAGTCCCTCTCTTTCCGCCCTGATATTCTGCGCCGACCAATACTGCATGGAAACCAGCCACATGATGATTAAAACAACCGCAAAGACAAAAATAACACCCAAAAATTTACCATAATTCGCGATCAGACCGGTAAACAATCCCCGGCGCGCGATTTCTTCTTTGGGTGTAACATTTTCCAGTATTTTAAGAGAATCAAGATAAGCGTCGTAACGGCCGATAATTATTTGCTCGTCAACACCGAGAGCGCGGGCGTAAGTTTTGATAAAATTTTTCGCGTAAACCGGTTCCGGCAAAAGATTGAAGTCTTCATTTTCTATCGCCTGGAGATAATTTACGCTGACGCGCGTCTGATGGAAAACATCCCTGAGAGAAAGCCCCAGGGCCTCTCTTTTTGCCTTTAAATCCTGAATTTCGCTTTTGGTATTCTTGTTCATAACCATGCATTTTTTATTATCATTTATTTTACCGTGGCGCAATCCTTTTAAAAAATATGTTGGCCTGATATTATTACTTTATATTTTTCTTAATTTCTAATAGTAACAATTAAGACAAACAAGGAGAAATATTTATGCGTTCGGAAAAAAAATTTGCCGAAAATCTTTCTCGCAAAGCGGGCGCGTTACTGAAGAAAAAATTCAGCAAAAATCGAGATATCATCTATAAAGGCGATATTAACATTGTCACCGACGCGGATAAAATATCGGAGGATTTAATTGTTAAGGAAATCAGCCGCAATTTTCCTCAACATGGAATATTAACGGAAGAATCCCCGGCGATTGCCGGAACCGCGCCGGCGCGCTGGATAATCGACCCCCTGGACGGCACAACCAACTACGCGCACCGCTTTCCTTTTTTTTGTGTTTCGATCGCGCTGGAAATCGAGGGCATTGTCAGACTGGGCGTCATTTACGATCCGATGCGCGAGGAGTTGTACAGCGGCCTGCGCGGCGCAGGCTCCTACCTGAACGGACAGAAATTAAAAGTTTCTTCCGTTGTGAACCTTTCGCAAAGCCTGCTGGCTACCGGTTTTCCCTATGATTTGCGTGAAACCTGTAACAATAATCTTAATTATTTCAACGCTATGGCGATAAAGGCGCAGGCCATCAGGCGCGCGGGAGCGGCAGCGCTGGATCTGGCCTATCTGGCGGCCGGCCGCTTCGACGGTTTTTGGGAGCTTAAACTCAAACCTTGGGATACAGCCGCCGGGGCGTTGCTCGTGGCAGAGGCGGGCGGCGAGATTTCAGAAATATCCGGAGCGGACTGGAAACTTTCCTCACCCGATCTGCTTGCCTCCAACGGCTTAATCCACAAAAACATGATGGAGATTCTGCAAAGCGCTAAAAATCAATGACGCTTTATTGATAGAAAGCGGGGGCGAATATTTTAATCTTCGGCGATTGTCGAAATAAAGATTTTTCGGGAGCGGGGACCGTCAAATTCGCAAAAAAACACCGCCTGCCAGATTCCCAAGGCAAGGCGACCGTTTTCAACAGGAACTATCTGAGAAGAACCAAGAAGCGCGGCCTTGGCATGCGCCGCGGAATTACCTTCCGCATGTCTGTACTGCGCATGGAACGGAACCATTTTCTCCAACGAAGCAAGAATATCACGAGGCACATCCGGATCCGCGTTTTCGTTGATGGTAACAGCGGCGGTTGTGTGCGGCACAAAAACAACACAAATTCCATTATTAACTCTTTTTTCGGATACCGCCTTTTGCACTAAAGCGGTAATGTCCAGCATTTCCGAGCGTGACTTGGTGCTGATATTCATTATTTTCATTTGCTTTAAAATTAATTCGCCGCTTATTTAATAGCCTGATAGATATCCAAGGTAATCTGTACAGAGAGCTTTTCCAAAGCTCTGCTCATCGCCTCGCAATAACCGCGCGGCGTCTGCTCCGTTAGCAGTTCTTCATGGTAATAATTTTTTTGAAAAACGACTCTTCTTTGCGCTTCTCTCTTTTTCAAATCTTTCAATGTTATCTTTATGTCCAAAACGGCCCGCTTGCCGTTTGGCTCGGCACGCAGAAAAAATTCCCCGATGCTTCCCTGGAGAATATAATGTGCGTCTTCTATGCTGTAACGTGAAAATACGGCACCAAACAGCCCTACCGCATGCAAATCACGCTGCAGCATATCCGCGACCATATCCGCCGGATTGACCGCCCAGCGGTTGTAACTAAAATAGTCAAGGGTGTACTTATCCGGCCGGAAGATCATGCTTTGCGTATTATAGGCGGCGGCAATGGTGAAGCGGTTTAACCTGATCGTGGAATCAATCTGCGGCAACTGTTTGATAGCGGGCGCGGGGTAATCCAGAATGTAGTATTTAATTTCATGAGCCGGTTTCCCCAACGATGAACAACCACCGACGAAAAAAAGCGGAAAAATAAAATAAACGGCTAGCAGAAAATATTCCAGAAAAAGTTTTTTCTTCATTTTATGATGTTTTCACTCCATGTTTTTTTTGGGCGGTGGAGGCCTTTTGAAAAACAATTCCGAGGGGTTTTCATTGATGCTTTCCGAAAAAGACTGCAGGTTCTTCATGGTCAGGCGCAGGCTCTCCATGGCCCGGTCAATATTGGCGGTGGTGGATTCCAGATTGCTCA
>JBBIHZ010000179.1:0-4446 GCA_037446735.1 Deltaproteobacteria bacterium | reverse complement strand
TTTTGTGGTTTCGCGGCCATGTCATGATTTACATTGGACAGCAAAGCGGACGCGCGCTGATTTTCCACAATATCTGGGGGATAAGAATAAAGGATGAAACGGGAACGAACGGCCGAAAAATCATCGGCCAGGCCGTGATCACCACGCTGCGCCCCGGCGCCGAATTAGACGGCATTGATTTGCAGGACGGTTTTCTAATCGACAAAATAGCCGCGATGAATATTCTGCTGCCGGCGCTGTCGGGTTCCGCTTCTGATTAAAATGTATAAATATAAACTTGTTTTGGAATACGACGGCACGAATTACCGCGGCTGGCAGGCGCAAAAAAACGCTAAAAGCGTTCAGGGCACTCTTATCAAAACTGCCGGAGAACTTTTCGGCGGGCCAGCCGATGTTCAGGGTGCGGGCAGGACGGACGCCGGCGTGCACGCTCTTGCCCAGGTGGCGCATCTGGAAATTAACCAAAAAATAAAGCCGGACACGCTGCGGATGAATTTAAACGATGCTCTTCCCGCCAGTATAAATGTGTTGAGCGCCGAAAGCGTGTCGCCGCGTTTTCACGCGCGCCACGATGCGGTATGCCGCAGTTATCTGTATCTCATCGCGCTCAGGCGCACGGCGTTTGGCAAGCGTTATGTCTGGTGGGTGAAAGACCGGCTTGATTTTGACCGCATGCGCCAGGCGCTGGGTGTCTTTCATGGTTTTCATGATTTTGGTTCTTTCGCCGATAAAAGAATGGATAAGAATGTTTCCACGCAAGTCAACGTGGAAAAGGTGGAATTAAAAAAGGCGGAGGGAATGATCACCTTGCGGATTGTCGCCTCGCATTTCTTGTGGAAAATGGTGCGCCGCATCGTCGGCATTACCGTGGAGGCGGGACGGGGAAATTTATCCACCAACCGTGTTGAAAATCTGCTTAAGAGTTATTCGGAAATACCCGCGCATTTTACCGCGCCGCCTTCCGGGCTGTTTCTGGAAAAAGTTCTTTATACCGGCGACAAACTGCCGGAAATTAAATTACCGCTGAATCTGCTGTAAACGGTAAGGCCCTTGTTGCAATTCCATTTTATGTTCCGGATAAGGCTCAAATAAAGCAGCAAGTTCCGCCTTTTCAAATTTGGTATTATCCAGCCACAAAGATTGTTTTTCGGCCGGGATGATTACCGGCATGCGGTTGTGTATCTGCTCAACAAGTTTATTGGGTGAAGTCGTTATGATGACGAAGTTGTCATCTTTTCCCAGCTTGGAATTTTGTTCGTAAATGCCGGCCAGACCCAAAAGGCCTCTGTCTTTCAGGGAAAAATAAAATTGTTTTTTGTCTTTCGACCATTCATAAAATCCGTTAGCGGGAATCAGGCAGCGGCGGCGGCGGAAATGATCTTTGAATGTTGCTTTTTCTGATAATGTTTCCGCGCGCGCGTTGATAATCAGTTTAGTGGCGTCTTTTTTTGACCAGGAAGGAGAAAAGCCCCAGAGCATGTTAAGCAGGCGGTTTTGTTCGCCTTCGGCAATCACGCAGGCGGATTTTTGCCCCGGCCGGATATCTCCTTGTTGAAGGGAGGCGTTTGACTCGATATCAGTCAGATTGAATTCTTCGGCAATCCGGCTTAAATTGCTGACTAAAACATACCTGCCGCACATATTTACCCGATAAAAGCGGATTTACGTTTTTTTCAAAATTTTCCCCAAAACATAAGCGGGGAAGCAAAAGCCGTTTATAAAACCCTTAGTGTTGCGTTAGCGTTTCTTTATCTTGGTTGGTTTCTTTTTCGCAGCGGCTTTCTTGGCGGGTTTCTTGACGGCTTTCTTCTTGGGCGCTTTAGCTTTTTTTGCCGCCGGTTTTTTCTTGGGAGGCGCCGGCCCTTTGTTAATCATCGGTTCTTCGCAGCAGATGACTCGGACATTGGCGCAGCCGCATTCTTCCTCGACAATTGCCGTAAGCCCGCATACTTCGCAATACAGAACATCTCCTTTTTTTGCTCTGGACATGAAATTTTCCTCCTGCATTCTGTGGGTAATTGCCGGTGATTCTATTTTAAAAGAAGTTATCTTTCAAGCACATAATGACATTTTTTCAATTTTTTTCATGTATTGACAACTTGACTTTCGATGCCTCTTTGATATGATTTTGCCTCTAAAAACGGAAAAATAATCAATGGACGCGCCGCCGAAAATCATTTCTCTGAAAGGTTTACAAAAACAACAAGGTTGATAAATTATGCCGCTGAAGAAGGAGCAGAAATACCGCAGTTGGGTGGAAGTAGACCTGGATAATTTCGCCGCGAATCTTAAAGAGATAAAAAGGCTTGTCGGCCCTGGCGTTGATTTTATGCCGACGGTGAAGGCCGACGCTTATGGTCACGGCGCCATTGAAATATCCAACGCGGCGCTGAAAAACGGCGCGAAAATGCTGGGGGTGGCCAACGCCGATGAAGGCGTGCAACTGCGCATCAGCGGCATTGAAGCGCCGATAGTCATCCTGGGGCCTTCCACGGTGCCGGAGATTGACGACATTATCAAATACAATTTAACGGCTTCCGTTTCTGATATCGCTTTTGCGAGGCAGTTGCAGAAATCATTGGAACAGGCCGGGCGCAAGCTGCCTGTGCATATTGAAGTGGACACGGGCATGGGACGAGGTGGCACGATGCGCGGCGAGGCGCTCAAATTGGTAAGCGATATATCCAAACTCACACACATCAGCATGGAAGGAATATTCAGCCACTATGCCGCCAGCGAAGTGATTGTTCCGAACAATCACCGGCAATGGCAGCTCTTCAGTGAGCTTTTGGCTGAGCTGGAAAACGCGGGATTCAACATTCCCCTGCGCCACATGGACAACAGCGGTGCCATTATGAATTATCCTACTTTTAAATTGAACATGGTGCGCCCGGGGCTGATGACTTACGGCATTCATCCTTCGGAACAGACACAGTCCAGGGCAATGCTTATGCCGGTGATGTCATTCAAGACCGATGTTGTTTTGCTTAAGGATTTTCCCGCCAATTATGGCATCGGCTACGGCGGTACTTACGTAACCAGAAAGCCGTCGCGCATCGCGACAATACCGGTGGGATACGGGGACGGTTACGCGTTTATTCTTTCCAATTTGGGCGAAGCGCTGATCCGCGGGCAGCGCGCGGCGATTGTGGGCAGAGTCTCCATGGATATGTGCACGGTGGATGTCACGCATATTCCACAATGCGCGCTTGGCGATGAAGTTGTTTTGCTGGGCAAGCAGGGGAATGAACGCATCAGCGCCGATGACATAGCCAGGAAGGCAAAAACAATCAGCTACGAAGTGCTTTGCGCGCTGGGCAAAAGAGCGCCGCGGGTTTTTGTGCAAAAAGGTAGGGCAAACACCGTGGAGCCGCGCCTGCGCAGAATTTTTATTCCCGATGAGGAAAAATCCATTTCGCGCATCGATAACATCATCCGTCATTGCCTGCAGGCGCGCGCGCGCAACGAGGAATTGGGAAACGCCATTTATTATGAAATGTTTGAAACGCTCTTCGGCAAGGAAGACCGCCAGCTCGAACTGCGCTCGTCTTTCAAATACGATATCCGCATCGCGCAGATGCCGAAATCGAAGGCCAACGGTCGGAGCAATTTCCGCGTCAACACGCGCATCAGCTACAAAAAAATAATCAGAAATGATGTTTTCATGATCGGCTGCGCCGCCGACAACAAACAGCTTGCCGCGCTGTTTGAAGACCCACTTTGCGAATACCGCTGGCTTTTGAGCGCCGCTAAAGGTCTGGATTTGCCGCGCGATTTCCAGGTGGAAAAAGTCCGCGTTGATAATAGGCAGGTGCCGGTAACCGCCACGAAAAAGACAGCGCGCGGCTACGAAGTCTGGTGCGGAGCGGATTTTCTCAAGGATAAAGTAAACAAGGAAGTAAAGATTGAGATAGAAATAACTACCAAGCAATCCAAAGACAACAAAATGTTTCCAGTGTATCTGGTTTATCCCACGCGCGGCGTGGAAATAAGCTTTAGTTACGAAAAAGCTAAACTCAAAAACGTGCGTGAGGAAAGTTTCTTTGCCGGGAGACACCCGGCCCCTGTGGTTAAATCCGCGAGGGGAAAATACATTAAACTTAAAGTACCCGATAAGGAATGGATATTCCCCACGAGCGGGGTGATATTCTTCTGGGATGTTTAAATTTTTAAAACGCAACTGGTGCGGTTAATTTTCGTGACAATTCAGTTGCCGCGGAAGAGCTCAGAGTCCCGAATGCGACTAAAGAAAAATAAATCTTTATCCCGAGCGTTGCAAGGGAACTTTTAAGATCGCCACACCGTCTACCGATAGCAGGTTTCTCCATTAGACTCTGCTTGTACCATGTAAAGCACAAATAGTATATATGGGACAAGGTTAATAACCAGTTGCCGAACAAAGAGTTGACTAAGCCTATGACTCCTCAAAAGCAAAACTTATATCGC
>JBBIHZ010000178.1:0-4458 GCA_037446735.1 Deltaproteobacteria bacterium | reverse complement strand
CGAGACAAAGAAACAGTTTGTCACGGCACTGGAGCAATTCAAGGGCGTGGTCAGTTTTGAGGGCGGCAATCTGGAAAAGGAATATAAAAAGCTCAACGCCACTTTCCAAAAAAGTGAAAAAAAGGCCGCGGAAGTGCGCGAACGTGTAAAGGCGGTGGAAAATGTCTCTGAGGCCCTTTTTGGCGAATGGCGCGATGAGATAAAGCAATACTCCAATGACGCGCTGCGCCGCTCCAGCCAGCGCAAGTATGATATAACGAGGAAAAGGTACACCGAGCTGATCAGGGCGATGAAAAAAGCCGAGGCCAAACTGGAGCCCGCCCTTGCCCCCCTGCGCGATCAGGTGTTGTTTATGAAACATAATCTCAATGCCAAGGCCATTGACGAATTGAACTCGGAAGTGGTTAAAGTTCAGGCCAACGTTGATAAGCTGGTGAAGGAAATGGAAGCCGCCATAGCGCAGGCCGATTCTTTTGTCAAGGCGTTGCAGGAGGAGTAACTTTTCATTTTACTGAAGGTCACGGTTTAAAAAATATATGAACTACCGCGGTAATTATGATAGCAGTAGCTACCGCAGGTCAATTGGAGATAATATGTCGTAGTTAACTTCATTAGGGAGGAAACGCATGAAAAGAAGAGTCAAGGGAAACTGGCCGGGGATGGGGCTGATTCTGGCGGGGTTGATTGTTTTTACGGTAGGTGTAATCATTGTTTTGTTCAAAGAATTTGATATTCCCCGCTACTGGATACCTGCTGTTGTTGGTCTGGTGCTCATCCTGGCGGGATTTGTTGTCTACAGAATAAAGGTGGTCTAAAACCTGAAAGAGGCATTGTGTTTTGTCGGATAAATTGATCCGGTGTTGTTTCGGATGAAATTCCAAATGGCAGTCCTCGTCGATACGTTCTTGACAGGCGGATATTAATTTTCTATATTTTGTTGCAAAGGGGAGGATATTTATCATGAGGAAAAAAATAATCGCTTTTATTTTAATTCTTACTCTTGTCGCCGGAACAGCGCCCGTTTTTGCCGCTCCCGCCTCGGATGAAATGATCCCTGACGTGCTCATCGCGCGCCCCTGCGGGCTGGCCACCATTATACTTGGTTCAGTTTTGTTTATCGTCGCGCTTCCCGTCGCTTTGCCCAGCGGCAGCGTCGCCAAGGTGGGAAGACGTTTGATATTGGATCCCGTTGAGTTTACTTTTATCCGTCCTGTCGGTGATTTTGACTATAAGCTCGGCGCCTGGCCATCAAAACCTGATGAAGGCCAATAAATAATTTTATATATCATTCATCATTGGCTTATGTTTCCGGTGAGATTTTTTTAAAAAATACATATTGTTTTTTCTCTGTCATTCATTCATGGTGGTCGTCTCGAAACGTGTTCCCATTTTTTTCTCTTCATTAATGTGATATTCTTAATGCGTAAAAAAATTTTAAATTGCTTGAATTTTGCAAAATAAATTTGTTATACTCTCTACAGGTCATGTGATGGCGGTATCAAAAAATAATTTCGCCCCTAAGACCTGGAACATCAGAATGAATGTTCTCTTGGGCGACAAGGCAGAAATATCATGGATGACCTCCGATATAACTTACCAGTTTTACTGCTGCACAATCTGAATCCTGAATGGACGCCCGAAGAAATCTCAGAAGCTGAAGGAGAGGTTGCAACCCTTGGCAACGCGCTCAATGATTTAGGGCATCCTGTTGAGGTTGTGGCGCTGGAAGACGACCGTTTGATTCAGCGGCTGCAGGATTACGATCCTTTAAATCATATCGTGTTCAACTGGTGCGAGGAAATTCCCGGAATTCCGCGCAGCGAACCGCGCGTCGCCGCGGTGATGGAGCGCATGGGCTTTGTTTTTACCGGTTCTCCCTTCGAAGTGCTCGCGCGATCTTACGATAAACCTGGGGTCAAGCGTCTTCTTGACGAGGCGAATGTGCCCACGCCGCCATGGGATGTATTTACCACGCCTGACGTTGGCCAGTGGAATATTTTTCCATCCATCGTTAAATTGGCTCATGAGCATTGCAGCATTGGTATTGCTCCTGATTCTGTCGTAACAAATCCCGCCGAACTGGAGCATCGCGTCGCTTTTATACTGGAGGAATACAAACAGCCGGCGCTGGTTGAAGAGTTCATTAACGGCAGGGAATTTCTCAGCGCAGTGTGGGGAAACGGAAAGATTTCCATGCTGCCCGCGGTAGAGATGGATTACGGGGAATTAACCGATATCCACGACCGGCTTTTTACTTATGAAGCCAAGTATGTATCCGGAACGCGCCTTTACGACAGCATAAACATGCGCGTGCCCGCCGAGCTGGATCCACAGGCGCAAGCCGAGCTGGAGCAGGTTGCCATGGCCGCTTACCGCGCCACCGGTTGTCGGGACTACGGGCGCATTGATGTGCGCTATCACAACGGAATTTTCTATGTGATTGACGTGAATCCGAATCCGGATATAAATCCACTAACTTCAATGACTTGCGCAGCACAAGAAGCGGGCTACTCTTACGGTAAAATGGGCAGCCGCATCGTCAATCTGGCTGCCGCGCGTCATCCTGTCTTTCACAGATAGAATAAAGATTCTCTATTTTAAATAAATCAATAATGAGCTAAGCTTCATTATCTCGTGGTAAAGGTTGTCTTTTCACCCTAAATTCAGGGAGGTGCAAAATGCGCAAAATTATTCACGCTATTTTGTTAGGCGTTATTCTTTATGCCGCCGGCTGCGCCACGGATCAAGGTGCGGGTGTCTTGCCCGTTGAGCAGAAGCATTATCAGGGAATTGCCTATGTCAGCGGCGGCATCGGCCTGGATGAGCGGGAAAAATTAACCGCGATGACCAAAAACTACAGCCTCAAGCTCGTGTTCGCGGTTAAAAGCCGGGAATTTCTTTCTGACGTCAAGGTAAAGATTACGGACAGCAACGGCAAGAAAGTTCTGGAAGCGACATCCGATGGCCCCTGGTTTTTTGCCGATCTTCCGACAGGGAAGTACACCGTTAAAGTGTCTTTGAAAGGAGCGGAAAAACAAAATACGGCGAATGTCGTCAAAGGGCAGAGGCAGACGATGCTGAGCTTTTACTGGAATTAGCGGGAATTTATATTTATTATTGCAGCGGATTATTATCCTGGCAATTTTTATTTAGGGTTTTGTTTGAAGTTGCCCTGCTCTGGATAAAGTGGCGTAGCCGCCTAAAAGTTTTAAGAAAGCGAAAAAATATATTGTGAAAACCATTGCGGCCAGAGACGTTTCTCTCTGGCCGGCCATCTTTAACAGGTTAGTGCTGGAATAACGCACGCCAAATAATTAAAATTCACTTCTTTTTTGGTTTGCAATCCTTGCAGTTTTCGCAAACCGTTTTTCTTAGTTCATCCATAAAGGAATCGGCAACAATTCTTTCCCATCGCTTGCTGAATTTTGCCGATGAATAAATAACCCTGCTTTTCACATCGTAGAAAGCCACGGAGACAAGCCGATGCGTGCCGCTGGTACAGTTGATTTCATTAACCGACAGATCATGGCTCATCAGGTCGGGATTCTTAGGCGCTTTTTTGATGCGCTTGAGGGATGCATAGGCGCTTTGCTTGTCGAGCTTGCTTGTATATTCAAATTTATTGGATACGCGGATGATGTTTTTACCCGCCTTTTTAACGCTACTTTTATCGTAGTAGAGCTGTCCGCCGGAGGGAGAGGAAGCGCACAGCGTCCATTGCGCCGCGTGCAACCATCCGGCAAAAAACAAAACCATCATCGTGACAGCAAAGGCCCCAAACATTTTTCTTTTCATTTTTATTCCTTATTCGACGGCAGTTATAATTTAACCTATCTTTTATAACCCGGCTTGATTGGCGCCCATTCAGACAGGTAAACGCCGGTACCGATAAAATAATTGGTTCCCGGTATCGGCTCCACATAGCCGATTTTCTTAAACTCATTTCTCTGGCCGGGTTTAAGCCAGTAATATTCGACAAAGCCGCCGCCTTTTCTCGCCGTTGCCGCCAGTTCGCGGATGACGAATTTTCCCTTCGCGTCTCTGTAGTTATAAAGATTTTTTCCGGCCAATTTTCTGTCGATGGCGTGCGCTATGTTAATACACTGATAATCATAAACATAAAAATATCCGGTTTTGTCCGCATAGAAGCGAATCGGGCCGATAAAAGACCGGATAATATCAATGCGTCTTTTTTCTCCCCTTACATCTTTGAGAATTTCCCCTAGGCCGATAGCCGCGGTGCGCACGACGGCTACCGCCGTGTCCTTATTGCACTGAATATCCGCTTTGTTTCTGGCCAGCGCGACATTTACAGAGAAAACAGTCATCCCAAGGAAAAAAACCACCAGAACAACAATAAAAAAGCTTCGTTCTTTTTTGTTTAAATTATTCATGGCCACTGCCCCTCCTGTTTGAATATCAGAAAAATAAAATTCAAATTAATTTTATTATAAACTA
>JBBIHZ010000177.1:0-4467 GCA_037446735.1 Deltaproteobacteria bacterium | reverse complement strand
TCACATGCTGGCCAATGTATGTTTGTTAACTAAGGCAGGGCAGTCCGGTATCAATACGAGATTAATCGATGAATACTGCGAGGCATTTATCGCGCGGGAAAATGACGTCATAACTGATGCAGTCGGCTGCACGGTTTCCCTCTTGCCTCTGTCTGATGAAGTCCACGGCATAAAGCTTAACGGATTTGCGTATCCTCTGAGCAGGGAAATTCTGCGTATGGGTCAAACGCGCGGTCTAAGTAACATAATAAATGAATCTCCCGCTGTTATCGAATATCAATCGGGGGCGCTTCTGATTGTCCGTTATTGGCGGAATAATTTATTTCCGGAGACGGCTCAATGAAAAAGCCGGTCAGGGTGCTATGCATTGGCGGTTCGGATTCCAGCGGCGGCGCGGGAATTCAGGCGGATTTGAAAGCTGTCCATGCTTCCGGCTGTTACGGGCTTAGCGTTGTCACCGCTGTTACCGCTCAAAATTCTGTCGGCGTGCAAGACATTTATCCTGTTCCCCACGCTTTTGTCAGCCGGCAATTAGACTCGATATTAAGTGACATTGGAGTTGAAGCGGTAAAAACAGGTATGCTTTGGAAAGAAGAAAGTGTCCGAACAATAGCCCGAGAGGTAAAAGCATATAAAATTAAAAACCTGGTGGTCGATCCGGTGATGATTGCCAAGGGCGGATATGAATTGCTCGAAGATAGAGCGAAAAAAACATTGATAAAAAATCTGCTGCCGCTGGCCTTTGTTGTAACGCCAAACATTCCGGAAGCGGAATATCTGACAAAAATGAAGATTAAATCAGTTGATAATATGAAGAAAGCGGCAGAAGTGATTTTCAGTCTGGGCGCGAAAAATGTTTTAATAAAAGGAGGACATTTGCCGGGAAGCAAAAAAAAAGGCAGCATTGATATTTTATTTGATGGAAAGAATTATCATGAATTAAGGGCAGAATGGATTAAAACAAAAAATACGCACGGAACAGGATGTACTTTTGCGTCTGCATTGGCGGCTGGGCTTGCCCTGGGCAAAGATGTTTATGATGCGGCGGATTTCGCGAAAATAATGGTAACCAAAGCAATCATAAATTCCGTTCCCCTGGGAAAAGGCCATGGCGCAGTTAATGCGGGTATGCCACTCATTTCTCTGAAAAAGAAGCATGAATGCCTGAATAAGCTTCAAGAAGCTTGTAACTATCTGATGTCTTTCAAGTGCGGAAATTTAATCCCCGAAGTATCATCCAATTTAGTCTACGCAAAAGCAAACGCGAAAAATGAAAATCAAGTGGCGGGATTTCCGGGTATAATACTTAGGTTATATGATGCTGCTTACGCGGCGGCACAGCCGGAATTTGGAGCATCCAAACATATGACACATGTTGTTCTCACGGTTATGAAATATGATCCTTCCTGCCGTAGTGTAATGAATATCAAATACTCGAAAGAAATCATAAAAATCTGCCGGAAAATTGGTTTTTCAGTGAAGAGCTTTGACCGAAAAGAGGAACCAAAAGAAAGAAAAGAGAGAGAGGGTTTTTCACTGGAATGGGGAGTGAATAAAGTACTAGCGCAAAACGAGATGGTGCCGGATATTATTTATGATGAAGGAGGCTGGGGTAAAGAGCCGATGGTGCGCGTTTTTGGCAAAAATCCCATAGATGTAGTAAAAAAAGTAAAAATGATATCAGAAAGGAGTTTATAAGCATGGTTCTAGATGAAATTGTTATTACCAAAGCTATTATTGAGAGATTTACGCAAAAATTGATGCGGTCAACAGATGTGGATGTAGCGGTGGTGGGAGGTGGACCATCGGGGTTAGTAGCTGCGTATTATCTGGCTTCTGCCGGGAAAAAAGTCGTACTTTTTGAGCGAAAACTCAGTCCGGGTGGCGGTATGTGGGGCGGCGGCATGATGTTTAATGAAATAGTAATTCAGGAAGAAGCCAAAAATATTCTGGCTATGTTTGGTGTCCGCACCAACGCTTATGATGAAGGTTATTATACGGCTGACGCCATTGAAGCTATAACAACAATCTGTTCGCAGGCAGTGCAGGCTGGAGCTACGATTTTTAATTGTATGAGTGTGGAAGATGTTATGATTCGCGAAGGCAAAGTGACCGGTTTGGTAATCAACTGGTCGCCTGTGGAAATGGCCGGTCTGCATGTTGATCCGTTAACGATAGCGGCGCGTCATATAATTGATGCTACCGGCCATGCGACGGAAGTGATCAAGGTAATCGAAAAGAAAGCGGACATGAAATTGGATACTTCCTCAGGAAAACTGATGGGTGAACGCTCCATGTGGGCGGATATAGCGGAAAAAATGACACTGGAAAACACGCGACAAATCTGTCCCGGCGTATACGTGGCGGGGATGTCGGCTAACGCGGCCTTCGGCGGGCCGAGAATGGGACCGATCTTCGGCGGTATGCTTCTGTCCGGAAAAAAAGTTGCAGAGCTGATTTTTGCTTCAGCCTGATAACCCGGAAGCCACAGAATCGGGTAAAATATTTTGGAGGAATAAATGACACAGTTGGAAAAAGCCCGCAAAGGCGTTATCACGGAAGAAATGAAGGTATGCGCGGGCGAAGAAGGCGTTGAAGCGGATTTTATTTGCCGGGGAATCGCCGACGGCAGCGTAGTAATTACCAGAAATTTTCATCATAAAACAATAAAACCTTTGGCTATCGGCAAGGGGTTGCGGACAAAAATAAACGCGAATATCGGTACTTCAAAAGATCATAATGATTTGCATCTGGAGTTGGAAAAATTACGCATCGCCGTATCGGCGGGAGCGGACGCGGTGATGGATTTATCAACCGGAGGTAATCTGTCCGAGATACGAAAAGAAATTATCAGAAATTCATCTGTGGCTATTGGCACGGTGCCGATTTATCAGGCGGCGGTAAAAATGATCGCGCAGAAAAAAGCCATTTCGGAGATGACCGCTGATGATATTTTTGAGGTGATTGAAGAAAACGGCAGAGATGGCGTTGATTTTATCACAGTGCATTGCGGCGTTACCAGAGAATCGGTAGCGGCGCTAGAGGCGCAGGGCAGGGTGCTTGGTATCGTCAGCCGCGGAGGATCGATGATAGCAAACTGGATTCGTTGTAATAATAGAGAAAACCCGCTTTACGAATATTATGACCGGTTATTGGAAATTGCTTACCGTTATGACATGGTTTTAAGTCTGGGAGACGGACTGCGGCCGGGAGCAATTGAAGACGCTACTGATCAAGGGCAAATTGCTGAATTGGTTATTCTGGGTGAACTTGCCCGACGCGCGCAGAACGCGGGAGTGCAGGTTATGATTGAAGGCCCCGGTCATGTGCCGATAAATGAAATTGTGGCAAATATTCAATTGCAAAAAAAAATATGCCGGGGAGCGCCTTTTTATGTGCTGGGTCCTTTGCCGACGGATATAGCTCCGGGATATGATCATATTACTTCCGCCATCGGTGGGGCGATTGCCGGAGCGGCCGGTGCTGATTTTTTATGTTATGTAACACCGGCTGAACATTTGAGGTTGCCCACACTGCAGGATGTGCAAGATGGTGTCATTGCCGCGAAGATAGCAGCGCACATCGCCGATATCGCTAAAGGCGTAAAAGGAGCTCGTGAAAGAGACAAAAAAATGTCACAATACCGTAAAGATTTTGATTGGCAGGGACAGGTTGATCTGGCGATAGATCCGGCAAAAGCTTCAGATTTGCTGGAAAAAAGCAAAAGCGCCAACGAAGAAGGATGCACAATGTGCGGAGAGTTTTGTGCCATAAAACTGGGGAGGAAATAAGACGTATTAAACTCTGACCCGGTATTCTCAGGAATCGGGATAAGAAGGAGAATGATCGATGATACGTGTAATTGCCACCGTGACTTTGAAAAAAGGGAATAGGAAAAAGTTTCTTGATGAAATGTATAAAATAATGCCCATGGTGCATATCGAAACAGGTTGCATTGAATACGCGCCTTACCTTGACGCTGATATGGAAATTGATGAACAAGAAAAGCTTGGACCGGACAAAATAGCCATAATTGAACGGTGGCAAAATCTCAAAGCGTTAAAGAAACATATCGACGCGCCGCACATGAACGCTTTTCGCCAGGCGACAAAAGAATACGTGCAATCCACGCAAACCATGATTTTATCTCCGGCACGTTGATAAAAGCGTTATTTAACATTGTAAATCTTTTGTAAAATTGATTACGGAGAATAATTTTGCCGGGCACCATGAAATCAGTCACAGACGAAAAACTATCCACCGCAAAAAAAATTGTCGAAAAATTAAAATCAGCAGGTTTTGAAGCTTACTTTGTTGGCGGCTGTGTGCGGGATTTTGTCCGCGGCGTGGAGCCTGTTGATTATGATATAGCGACTTCCGCGCTGCCGCAACAAATTACGCAAATATTCAAAAAAACGGTTGAATATGGCGCGAAATTTGGCGTGATCGCGGTTATTCAAAACGGTA
>JBBIHZ010000176.1:0-4514 GCA_037446735.1 Deltaproteobacteria bacterium | reverse complement strand
CTATCAACCGGACAGTTTATGTGCTACATAACCGGACAAATCATTTGCTACTTACGAACGATCAAGAAATAATTGACTTGCGTCATTTTAGGTGTAAAATCACAGATAAACAAACGCTGGAGAGCGCTTATAGAAATCCCTCATTTCCCATAAGATGTTTAGCTTCAAAATTGACAATGGTTTCGCAGAAAACGGGCATGCAGATACGGGTTTCAATGAAGCAGAGAAAAGTCTTTAAAACGCCAGCCTTCACCATGACCCTGATTTTTCTATTTTTTGGATTTCTTCAACCGTCTGCTCTGTATGCAGCCACCGACACTTCACTGCGCACGGATCTTAATTTTAATTACACCATCAGCGAGCGGTTCACGTCAACATCCTATGCCTTTATTCAAATCAATGACCATGTATCGGATTTCAATTATTTTGAGTGGGGCACCGGCCTTCAATATCAGACATCTTGGAAATGGCTTTCCTTTCTGCTGTTTTATCAGCAGGGTTATTCCAGGGATGAAGAGGATAACTGGACGCTCGAACACCGCCCGAGCATCAATGTCAATACAACAGGCGCTTTTTACATTTTTAAAATATCCAACCAGATCCGTTATGAATACAGAATCAATCAGGATTGGGATGACTACCGGATAAAAAATACGCTGGTTGTATCGACTCCGGAGATATTTCTACAGCCTTCCTTCTGCTGGGAACTTTACTACGAAAATCACGATAAAGATATCATGCTGCACCGTTTTAAGCTCGGTATTGCCAAAAATATCAACGAACACGTTTCCCTGGGGCCTTATATCAGATTTGATTTTGGCAAGGTGGATAACGACTGGAAATTCACAAGGCAACTATTCGGATTTCATGTTACAATAAAATACTGATTATGAAAAAAAATAATAATTCAAAGATAACCTATTTTCGAAAAAACGTCCTTGCCATATTGCTTGGATTGGGACTTTGTGTATTATTTCTGAACCTTTGCGTGCTCCATGATACCGCTGCAGCCGATAACCGCACAGTAAGGGTCGGGGTTTATGAAAATGAGCCCAAAGTTTTTACAGCCGCGTCCGGTGAGCCGGCAGGAATATTTATTGATTTCATCGAATATATTGCAGAAGCGGAAGGCTGGAATTTGGAGTATGTTTCCGGCACCTGGGCGCAAGGGCTGGTGCGCCTGGAAAAGGGCGAGATTGATCTTATGCCTGACGTTGCTTTTTCTACGGAAAGGGGAAAGAAATATTCTTTTCACAAAATCACCGCTCTCTCTCCTCATGGTCCCAGGTATATGCCCGCAAGGAAAGTAAGATACAATCCATATTGGATTTGGATAATAAGCGTGTTGTCGTGCTGGAAGGTTCAGTACAGCAGGGCACTTTTAAGCAATTTTCAAAAGGGTTTGATTTAAAAATTAATCTTATTGCCGCTCCAAATTACAAAGCCGCTTTTGAAATCGTGGCCAAAGGCCAGGCCGACGCGGTAATCACCAACCGCTTTTACGGGTTAATGCACGCAAAAAATTATGGGCTTGAGGATACAGCCGTTGTTTTTGAACCGGCAGCTCTTTTCTTCGCGACAACAAAAGGCGCCAATCAGGAGCTTCTTGATGTCATTGACAAACATTTGATCGCGCTCAAAGAAAATCAGAAATCAGTTTATTATCAATCTTTGAAACGCTGGACATCTGAAGAGGTAAAATTCAAATTGCCTGTCTGGTTGCAGTTAACAGGCCTCATCGCGGGGATAATGCTTCTGCTGCTGTCGGCGGGGAGCGCTGTTCTGAAACATCAGGTAAATTTACGCACCCGCGAGCTCAGGCAGATCAATCAGGAAATGGAACAGCGTATCGTGGAGCGCACCGCGCAGCTGGCCGAGGCCATGGAGCAGGCCCAGACAGCCGACCGGATAAAATCTGCTTTTCTGGCCACCATGTCTCACGAACTGCGTACGCCGCTTAATTCCATTATCGGTTTTACCGGAATCATTTTGAGGGAAAAAGTAGGGCCGCTCAATGAAGAACAGAAAAAGCAGCTGAGCATGGTGAAAAACAGCTCGCAGCATCTGCTGGCCTTGATTAATGACGTTCTGGATATTTCCAAAATTGAAGCAGGTCAGTTGCAACTCGCCAACGAGGAAATAAATTTGTCGCAGAGCATAGAAAAAGCATGCAAACGGTAAAGCCGCTGGCGGAAAGCAAGGGCATCGAACTGAAAACACGTGTTTCGGCGCAGCTAAAGCCTTTTATGGCCGATTTGCGCCGTGTCGAACAGGTTCTTTTGAATCTCTTAAGCAACGCCGTTAAATTTACGGAGCAAGGATTTGTTGAAGTGAGCGCCGAGGAGAAGGAAGACAATGTTCTTGTCCGGGTTAAAGATACAGGCATCGGCATAAAAAAAGAAGATATAGAAACCATATTTAAAACTTTCAGTCAGGTTGATTCCGGTTTGAGCCGTAAATATGAGGGGACGGGGCTGGGCCTGTCCATCTCCAAAAGACTTGTGGAACTGATGGGCGGCAGAATCTGGGTGGAAAGCATTTCGGGTAAAGGCAGCACTTTCAGTTTTTCTTTGCCGAAAAGGAGCGAAGCATGAAGAAAAAAATTCTGATCATAGAAGATAATCAGCAAAACCTATATCTTATGAGATATCTTCTCGAAGATTGCGGTTATGAAGTTTTCGAAGCCATTGACGGCAAAGAAGGGATTGAAGCAGCCGCGTCAATCAGTCCGGATTTAATTCTTCTGGACATTCAGCTTCCCACAATGGATGGCTACGCAGTGGCGCGGGCGCTAAGACAGAACGGCAAACTGGCGGCAACGCCGATCGTCGCCGTGACATCATACGCGATGCCTGGTGACAGAGAAAAAACGCTGGCGGCGGGCTGCAGCGGTTATATTGAGAAACCTATAGACCCGGATACTTTTCCCGCGCAGGTGGAGAAATCTTTTTCCTGGGAAAAAGATTGAAGGCTAACATGAAAAAGAAAGTCCTGATTGTCGATGATAACAGCGCCAATCTCTATATCCTGAAAAGTTTGCTGGAAGCAGAGGGCCTAGAAGTCATAGAGGCGCAAAACGGGCAGGTGGCGCTGGCCAAGGCGAAAGAGCGCGCCCCTGACGCGATTGTTTCGGATATTTTAATGCCGGTGATGGACGGGTATACTTTGTGCCGGCATTGCAAATCTGATGAGCAGCTGAAAATAATTCCTTTTATCTTTCATACCGCGACTTATACCGAATCAAAAGATGAAATGTTCGCTTTGAGCCTCGGCGCGGATTGCTTCCTTGTCAAACCGCAGGAACCGGAAATACTCATGGGAATATTGTCGGAATTTCTTTCCGAAAAAAAAAGCGGCAAAAAGAGTTTTGGCAAAACCTTTAGGTGAAGAAATGGAATTCTTCCGCAAGCACAATGAAATTCTGTTTCGTAAGCTCGAGAAGAAAATGTTTGATCTGGAGATGGCCAACCAGCAGCTCAAGATTCTTGAGGAGCGCTACCGGCTAAGCTTTGAAAACGCCTCTGATGCTATTATTGTCATCAATAAAAACCTTCAGGTGGTGAATATGTCGCCCAGCGCGGAAATTATTTTGGGGTATAAACCTGGTGAATTTATCGGCCGATCTTTTACCGAACTTGACAAAATATTGACGCCGGAATCATTTAATCGTGCGGCATCAAACGCGGCTGCTATTTTAAAAGGCGAGACAATTGCAGCAACAATTTACGAATTTGTCGCTCATGACGGCACGGCAAAAATTGGTGAAGTAAGCGGCGCTCCCATTTATGATGAAGGACAAATTGTCGGCATGATAGCAGTAGCGCGGGATGCCACGGAAAAAATGAAATTTGAAAAAACCCTGGCCGAAAGCGAGAAAAAATACCGTGACATACTGCAAAATATGGATGACGCTTATTTTGAAGTTGATTTGAAGGGAAACTTCGTTTTTTTTAATGAAGCCTTGCTTTTGATAACCGAGCGCTCTCGGGAAGAGCTCATGGGATTGAGTTACAAGCAATATATGACTCCGGAAACGGCTCGGGGCGTATTGGAAGTGTTTTCACAGGTGTATAAAACGGGAAAGCCGGTGCGCCTTTTTACTTACGAGATAATCACTAAAAGCGGCCGGAAAAGATATTTTGAATCCTGGGTGGATATTTTGCTTGACGACAACAAGATACCGGTCGGGTTCAGAGGAATATCGCGCGATATTACCGAGCGAAAGAAAGCCCAGGATGAACGCGATGAGGTTCTGTCCAGGTTGAGACATACTCTCGGCGCGACAATTACGGCCATGGCGACGGCGGTAGAAACCAGAGATCCCTATACTTCCGGCCATCAGCGCAGAGTAGCCGACCTTGCCCGTTCTATCGCCGCGGAAATGAAACTTTCCGCTGAACAAATTGACGGTATCCGGATGGCCGCCTCCATTCATGATTTGGGGAAAATATCCATACCCTCAGAAATATTAGCCATGCCGAGGAAATTATCGAAGCTCGAATTTGATTTGATTA
>JBBIHZ010000175.1:0-4517 GCA_037446735.1 Deltaproteobacteria bacterium | reverse complement strand
GGCTCTAGACTAGATGAGCGTGTTATTTTTCATCAGTTTTAGTATAATTTGGCAGATATTATGTTTCCGGTAATTGAACCGGAATTCACACTCTTTGAGATGAAAACAAAAGGTCGATTTGGGAATACCGTGGAATTTCATTAATCTCCTTTTTGCACAGGACCAGAATGATTCAATGCCGTTGATGTGCTTTTTGCCGTTGGCAAATTCATTCTTTCCCTGGTGCACACGATAATGCTTTTTGTATCCCAAGTCAACCAGGCCATTATAGCCGCGCCAGGAGTCGGAATGAATAACACTTTCCGGGTCTACTTTGCCGCGAATGAAGGCCTGCAGGGTCTTTCGGGCACAGTTAGGAACGATTTCCGTATAGACCTTGCCGCCCCTTTGGAGAAGGCCAAAAACAGGGGTTTTGTTATAAGCGCCACGGCCTCTTTTGCCCTTGACTCTTTTGGCCCCGAAGTATGACTCATCAACTTCTATTTCTCCATGAAAAGGCGATGATTGCTCACAATATTGGGCAATCTTTTTTCTGATCAAGAGCATATACCGGTTAACCGTATTGCGGTTCAAACCGGTTAAAATACTGATTACGTGAGCGTCCAAATCCAGAGAAAAATACCTCACTAACTCTCTAAATTTGGCCTCTGAAATTCTTGAACGTTTTATGTGCCTGTTAGTTGTTGACATGACTAGCTTTTTAGCGCTTCTAGCGCCGCTTAACTAGTCTAGAGCCATATTTTATAATTTTTTTCCGGGAAAGAGCGTTGCAGATTGTGTAAGGCGATCAGGCGACGGCGTGAATCAAGGTGATAAAATATCATGAATAAACTCATGAACATAGCTTTACGCACAAATCTAGGGATTAACTTAAGAGTAAGCAGAATTATTGTTGTGGTTTTTGTTTTTTCAACAGCTATTAATGCGCCTCGTCCCAGCTTCTGCCCGAGGCAATTTCCACTTTCAGCGGCACTTTCAACTTTATTGCTTCTTCCATTTCTTTTTTTACCAGCTTCATCGCTTCTTCCTTTTCTTGTTTCGGCGCTTCCAGTACTAGTTCGTCATGCACCTGCACGATCAGTCGCGTGTTCATGCTTTTAGTTTCCAGCAGATGAGCAATATTCACCATGGCAATCTTTATTAAATCCGCCGCCGTGCCCTGGATAGGGGTGTTGATCGCCATGCGCTCGGCGAATTGCCGCACGGAGGGAATTTTGCTTTTGAGCTCAGGCAGGTAGCGGCGCCGGTTCAAAAGCGTGCAGACGTAGCCGTCGCGTTTCGCTCCTTCCAGAATGTTGTCAAGATATTCACGTACCTTTTTATAACGCTCAAGGTAGCTGTCAATATAAGCCTGCGCGGTTTTCTGCGCAACACCCAGTTCCTTGGCCAGGCCAAACGCGCTCATGCCGTAGAGAATGCCGAAGTTGATAACTTTCGCCTGACGGCGCATGTCGGCGTTGACCATTTGCGGAAAGACGCCGAAGACATCGGCCGCCGTGCGTGCGTGAATATCTTCGTCGGAATAAAAAGCATCAATAAGCGTTTCGTCTTCGGAAAGATGCGCCAGTACCCTCAGCTCTATCTGCGAGTAATCAGCGGAGATTAAAACATATTCCGGCGCGGCGATAAACGCCTGGCGGATTCTTTTGCCTTCCAGCGTGCGGATGGGAATGTTCTGCAAATTGGGGTTGGAGCTTGATAGCCTGCCGGTTGCTGTGGCCATCTGATTGTAGGATGTATGAATACGGCCGCTATGTTCGTCAATCAGCGCGGGCAACGCGTCCACGTAAGTGGATTTCAGTTTAGCCAAAGAGCGGTATGATAAAATCTCGGCGGGCAGTTCGTGGCTCTGCGCCAGATAAGATAGAACCTCCACGTCGGTGGAATATCCTTCTTTGGTTTTTCGCCCCGTGGGGAGTTTGAGTTTTTCAAAAAGAATAACCTGTAGTTGCTTCGGTGAATTGATATTGAATTTTTCTCCGGCAAGTTTGTAAATTTTTTCTTCTGAAAGCGACAATAATTGTCCCAGCTCATTGGACATTTTGTTTAAAATATCCGCATCAATAAGCACGCCCTTTTTTTCCATAGAGGCAAGAACGTGTAAAAGCGGCATTTCCACTTTTGTATATAGTTCATCCGCCTGGACTTCCTTAAGTTTGCCCGCGAGAGTTTTTCCCAGTTTAAATATGGCGGCGGCGCGCCCTGATCCGTAAGCGGCGACTTGATTCATATCCGCTTCGTCCAAGGGATTGTTTTTGCCCCCGGTGATATCCTGCGCCGCCGGCAACTGTTCGTGCAAATATTCCCAGGCGATTTCAGCTAGTTCGTAGGAATGCCTGGCGGGGTTGAGCAGATAAGCCATTAAGGCGGTATCGTCCGCGGCTTCAACGCGCAAATCATTTTGCGAAACAAGCATGGTCTTTAAATCATGAGAATATTTTTTGATTTTTTTGTCAGATAAAACAGGATCTAATGCATTGATAACTTGCCGCAAGTTTAGATGCTCATTGAGATTGGTGTGAGCAGTGGGTATGTAAAAAACTTTTTCTTCCACGGACAGAGCGATGCCTGCCGTTTTGGATGGCTCGTTTGTTTCCCGGATGAATTCAAAGGCAAAATTATGGCATTTGCGTAAATCTTCGCACAGCTCGGTCAACTCCTGTGCGCTTTGGATAACAAAGCAGTCTTTAGGCGGCGCAGGGCTTTCCTTTTTGAGTTCCTGAAGCAGTGTGGAAAATTCAAATTCGCCAAAGAGTTTTGTTAAAAGATCCCCATCCGGTTCCCGGCGTGCCGCGTTTTTTAAATCAAAGTCGATTTGCACGTCTTTACGAATCAGCGCCAGCTGGCGGCTGAGCCGCGCCTGCTCGGCGTATTTTTTAAAGCTCTCCCGCAGTTTTACGTTGCGCAAATTATCCGCGTTGGCGATGACTGCTTCCAGCGAGCCGTATTCCTCGATCAATCTTTGCGCGGTTTTGGGGCCCACGCCCGGCACGCCGGGAATGTTGTCGGATGTGTCACCCATGAGTCCTAAAATTTCCACCACTTTGTCCGGACCCACGCCGAAGCGTTCTTTCACCGCCGCCACGTCATAGGTTTTATCCTTCATAGTATCAACCATGGTGACGTTTTCATCGATGAGCTGCAGCAAGTCTTTGTCGCCGGAGACGATTACCGTGCGCCATCCTCTTTTTGTGGCTTCATCGGCCAGCGCGCCGATAATGTCATCAGCTTCCGTGCCCTGTTTTTCCAGCACGGGGATGGAAAAGCCGCGGATGATTTCTTTAATAAAAGGTATCTGGGGGCTCAAATCATCCGGCATGGGTTTGCGCGTGGCTTTGTAATCGGTAAATTCCTCATGGCGGGTTGTCGGCCCTTTAACATCAAACACTACGGCGACATAATCGGGATTGATCTCCCGCAGCAGCTTCAGAAGCATGTTGGTGAAGCCGTAAATGGCATTGGTGGGAAAACCCTTGGAATTGGTCAGCGCAGGAATCGCGAAAAAAGCGCGGTAAAGATAGTTGCTGCCGTCCACCAGGGCGACAAGCGGCATATCATTTTTTTTTGTCATCTGCCGTAATTATAAAAATAAAGCCCATCCCCTGATAGCGGGGTATCAAAAAGATGGGCTGATGATAAAATCACTTTGCCTCAGCGGTAACGCTGGGCTTCTTTTTTGGCTTCTTCCAGTTGTTTTTCCAGCTGCTGCTTGTATTGCCGGTTGAGCTCTTCCATCTTTTTTCTTACTTCGTCGGCGGAATTCGCGAAGTTGCGCATCTTATACTCCGCTCTGAGTTGAATGAGCAGTATAACGGCAAAAATTATTCCGAAAACAAGCAGGGCTTTTTTCGCCGGGATGCTATGCACATAGATGCTAGCGAGGACAATGAAAATAAGGCCCAGGGCGGCATTGAGGATTGCTCCGGCGTAAGGAATTAGACCGAGAATTGCCGCAATGGGGGCCAAAACCATAATGTAGGCCACGCACCGGTAGGAAACTTCATAATTTTCCTGCGAGCCAAGCAGTTTCCAGATGACGTACATGATCGCGGCGCCGATGAAGGAGCCGACGATAACAGCAACAGGAATGATGATAATCATGCCCAGGCTGTCCATGAGGCCTCTGCTGTAATAGCCCAGACCGACAAGGCTGATGATCGCGTGCAGGATACCCGCGATGATACCCATGATCAGAGCAAAGATGAGCGGTTCGAGGAATCCGCCGGTTTTGTGCATGGTTTTAAAGAAATCCACGGGTTTTGTCAGGATACTTAAGGCCTTTTGCGGAATGACGGCAAAATCAATTTCTTTTATTTCCATGATCCCCTTCCTCCTTTAAAAAATAATTTTGGAATTATGGAGGGTATTTCTCACGAATTACCCCCGGCGTCAATATGTTGTTTTTTGGATTGATAAAACAAGCGAGTTGTCATTACGGATGAAGTGACATTGTCCGTTAAACTATAAAAGTCAACCACTTGCCGGACAGTCAGTCTTTGATCGGCAGCGCTTTTTTA
>JBBIHZ010000174.1:0-4575 GCA_037446735.1 Deltaproteobacteria bacterium | reverse complement strand
AAAAGTTGCCGCCTTTGAAGGGCTGAATCTCTCCGGCGCCTTCTCTCCGGACAGCAAAAGACTGCTTTTGACCCTGAGCAAGGAAGGAATCGAAGATATTTATGCTCTGGAGGTGGAAACCTTGAAGCTACGGCGACTGACGCACAGTTATTCCATTGACGTTTCCCCCACCTGGTCGCCGGACGGCAACCAGATTGCTTTTGTTTCCAACCGTTCCGGCGATCCGCAGATATATGTGATGGACGCCGACGGCAACAACGTCAGGAGAATAACCTTCGAGGGAAATTATAACACCTCACCTTCCTGGTCGCCGCGCGGCAACCGTATTGCCTACGAAGGAAGAAGCGGCGGGCGCTATCAGATTTTTTCTATCGATGCCGAAGGCAATAACCTGCTGCAACTGACTTTTGACAACGCGGATAACGAATCACCCTCCTGGTCTCCCTCCGGCAGACAAATTGTCTACAGTTCAAAAATATCCTCGCGCAGCAGAATCTGCATTATGAATGCCAACGGCCTGAATATAAGAATTCTGCGTGAAGCGGCAACGCCCCTGGTCATGCCTGCCTGGTCGCCGCGGTTTAAATAACTAAATAGAAAACTTACCTGGTGAAGTTGATTTTTTTTGCATTTTATGTATAATGCTTAATTAATGATTAATGCAGAATTCCCCAAAACCGTAAATAACCGTCGCAGCTTGCCTTTTTTATTTGTTGCTTTTTTATTGACGCTGCGATGCAAGTTGTGTTCTAATTTTTAGGGATTTAGAAAATAACACTTTAAAAACAACAAGAAAGGAGAGAGTAAGCGATGAAGAAAAAAATAACATTAATGGGGATATTGTTTGCGGCGGTTTTTGGATTGATGCTGTTTTCCGGCTGCGCGGAAAAGAAAGCGGTCGTAACAGACAGCACGGCTCAGCAGCAGGTGGCGGGACCCGCGAAAACGGATGCGTTGGCCACGGCACAGACAGCGCTGCGGGATATAAATTTTGATTTTGACAGATCCAACATCCGCGAAGACGCGCGCCAAATCATGAAAGCAAACGCGGATTTTCTGATTAAAAACAAACATGTCAATATAATCATCGAAGGGCATTGCGACGAAAGAGGAACGGCTGAATACAACATGGCTCTGGGTGAAAGACGCGCGCAGGAAGCCAAAAAATACCTGATTAACCTCGGCGTCGCGTCCGCCAGAATGAAGACCGTAAGCTACGGTGAGGAACGTCCGTTGGATCCCGCCTCCAATGAAGATGCCTGGGCAAAAAACAGACGCGCTCACTTTGCCGTAGTTAAATAGTCGCCGCTCAAGGCAATATCACAGAGGTAAAGGAAATTGAGAAGATTAATTTATTTGCTGATACTGGCATTGGCAATGGCGTTATCAGGCTGCGCGACCACATCCGATTTAAAAACCGTCCAGTCTGATCTGAACCAGAAAATGGAGGAAAAACTGGCGGCCATGGATGAGGAAATTTCCACCATGAAAAAAACCGTTGCCGCCATGGACGCCATGCGCAAAGGACAGGCCAATACGGCGGCTGACCTGACGGAATTGAGAGACAGTCTCAATCAGCTGCGCGGTCAGGTGGAAGCGCTGAAAAACGAACTTGCCACCAATACCAGAAAGCAGGAGCAGGCACTGGACAATTTGATGCTCAAAATAAATTTTATCGAAAACTTTCTGGAAATCGGCGGCAAGAGCATTTCCAGCGCCGACGGCGATAAAAATAAGACCGCTGACGCCGCCAAAACTCCGGTGCAGGATAAAGGCCGCGCTTATTCCAGCGCCTATCAGACATTCAAAGATGGAAATTACGCCAAGGCCAGAGCGGAATTTCAGGCTTTTCTCGCGGAATATCCGAACAGCGAATATTCCGATAACGCTCAATTCTGGATCGGCGAATGTTACTTCTTTGAAAAAAAATATGAACAGGCCATACTGGAATATGAAAAAGTGGTAAAAAATTATCCCAGCGGCAGCAGAGTGGCCTACGCGCTGCTCAAACAGGGATTGTCCTTTTTCAACCTGGGAGACAAGACAAGCTCCCGGCTGCTGTTGCAGCAGGTAATCAAGGATTATCCCAATACCAACCAGGCGCGGATTGCGCGCGCAAAACTTCAGGAAATAAAATAACCGGCAATTTCCATAACCGCAGATATTAAAAAGGGGGCTTCCGGCCCCCTTTTTTTATTTATCAATACAATACTATTCCAAATCTACCGGCTTTATTCCCGGCGGCACGGGCAGATTAAAAATACTTAAATCATCGCTTTTCTCAACCTGGGCTTCATTATACCTGACGCTCAGCGAAGTAATGCCGTCAGCCATTTTGACGATGATATTGACAGGCAACCGGTCTTTGCGATCTCCATATTTATAATTCACGCTGTATACCTGCTGCCCATACTTGTCTTTCCGGATAAATTGCCGTAGACGGCCATCAGTCAATTCGATTAACTGTGAACCGTGCTGCACAGACACGGCCTCGATAAGAGCACTGTTTTCCGTTTTCCGCACTTTATAAGATGCATCGGCATCGTCAAGCGCGGGAAAACCGCCGCTAAGAATCATTACCATGTCTTCCGCATCAAAGGGCCAGCGAACAAACTGAAATAAATTCTGCGCGGTGGGTTTACCTTGATAATACTTACCCCGCGCGGGAATAAATATACGCATGTTGTCGGGACTAGCGACAATAAAGTAAGCGGGCAATCCTGCAGGGGAGAGTATTTCGAGGCGTAAATAGGAAGGCCTGCGTAAAACAAGTATCGCTTTCGCGGGGTAATGGCCCTGCGGCATAACCATGTCTATCTCGGCGCCGGCGCTGACTGTTTCTTCCGCGAGAATATTGCCGGCGGCGCTCAGATAGGCATGGCGCGCTTGCGCCTCATCAGGACTCACCGCGGCGCGCAAACATCCGGTCAGCGCAAAAAAACCAAAAAGCAGAATTACCGCGAGGACGAGTTCGCACTTGTTGAACATGACTTTGATTGAAGCAGCTTGATTATTTGGATGTTTTATCTTCACGCAGATCAGATAGTTTCTTCTTCAGCGAAGCATTATCGGGAACAAGTTTAAGCGCGCGTTCGTACATCTCCCGCGCTTTTTGTTTTTTCCCCATCTTGGCGTAAACGTCGCCGAGGTGCTCGATGACATTGTGGTCATCAGGCAGGATTTCCAACGCTCTTTGCAAATGAACAAGCGCACTATCCAGCTTGTTCTGTTTGAAATGCACCCAGCCGAGACTATCGATAATATAACCATTGTCCGGCTTTATCTGCAGCGCTTTCATAATCATTTTTTCCGCCTCTTCCAGTTTAATGCCGCGGTCGGCATAGCTGTAACCGATGAAATTCAGGGCATCGGCGTGCTCCGGATCCATGCGTAAAATCATTTCCATCTCTTTGATGCTCTCCTCAAACCTGTCCGTTTTTTCATAAATCACGCCGAGCGAATACCGCACATCCAGATTATTGGGAAATATTCTGATGGCTTCCAGCAGCGTCTTTTCCGCCGCCGGAGTATTTTTTGTTTCCTCGTAAAGAGAAGACAGATATAAATACAAAGATACCTGTTCTTTATTGATTTTAATGGCGTCTTGCACGAGGGATATGGCTTCGTCTGTTTTACCCTCTTTGCTCATCAACATGGCGCTGTGAATCTGCGCTGTCGCAAAAAGCTCCGATTTAACCGCTATCTTTCCGTATTCCTCAAGCGCCCGCTTTTTTTCCCCGTTTTCCTCATAGGTGCTGGCCAGCAAAAAACGCACTCTGTCATCAGCGCTGTTTTTTTCCAGGATCCGGGAAAATTCATCCGCGGCATTATTAAACTTACGCAGGTCATAGTATAAAATTCCCAAACTTAATCTTGCTCCGCGGTTGTCGGGATCCATCTGCAAAAACTCCTGATATTCCGCGATGGCTTCTTCATATTTTTTATTCCGCGCGAGTAATTCCGCCACCCTCATCTTCATATTGACGCGGGCGGGATTGCCCTCGTAATATTCACGATAAAGAGCGATCGCTTTGTCTGCCCTGTCCTGCTTTTCATAAAGAGCGGCAAGGTCATAAACGGCCGGCTCAAAATGCGGCCGCAGGGACAGAACTTTCCGATACATGGATTCGGCATCCGCATGCCGGTCCATATCCCCCAGAAGTTTGCCGTAGTAGTAAAGACCAGTTACGTTTTCCGGATCAAGTTTCAACATTTTTTTAAAGTTACTTTCCGCGCTTTCATAATTATTTTCCGCGGCATAGATTATTGCCAGATAAAGATAAGCAACGAGATTTTTCTGATCCAGTTCAATCGCCTTTTCATACTCGATGATGGCTTTTTTATATTCGCGCATGTTCAGATAAAGACTGCCCATGATCAGGCGCAGATCAACATTGCCGGCGGATCGCTGCAGTTCCTTCTCTCCCAGCGCCAAGGCCCGTTTAAAATCTCCTTTTCCCGAGGATAAGGAAATCAGCTCCATCACCAGATATGGAGAGGCGGGATCGGCGGCAATCGCCTTTTCCATCGCGGCGATCGCCTCGTCGGTTCTCCCGTTAAGCTTCAGCAGAATAG
>JBBIHZ010000173.1:0-4588 GCA_037446735.1 Deltaproteobacteria bacterium | reverse complement strand
CTGACCAACGATGAACTGAAAGTACTTCTTTATGAAATCACGCCGGAGCATAAAATTAAGGAATTTGAAGAAACCGGCGATATCGATTTTGCCTACGAAGTTCCTTCGCTGGCGCGCTATCGCGCCAATTATTTTCAGCAAAGACACGGTGTTGGCGCGGTTTTTCGCGAAATACCCAACAAGATTGCCACCTGCAACGAGCTTGGGCTTCCTTCGGTGGTGGCCAAACTGGCCACGCTACCGCGCGGCTTGGTGCTGGTGACCGGCCCCACCGGCTGCGGCAAATCCACAACGCTTGCCGCGATTATTGATGAGGCCAACCGCCTGCGCAAAGATCACATAATCACCATTGAAGACCCTATTGAGTTTGTTCACGAAACCCAGGGCTGTATTGTCAACCAGCGTGAAGTAGGCGTGCACACAAAAAGTTTTGCCGCGGCCTTACGCGGCGCGCTGCGCGAAGATCCGGATATTATCATGGTTGGTGAAATGCGCGATCTGGAAACAATGTCGCTGGCGCTGGAGGCGGCCTCAACCGGCCATCTCGTTTTTGCCACGGTGCATACAACCAGCGCCGCCAAAACAGTGGACAGAATCATCGAAGTCTTTCCCGCCCATGAACAGTTGCAGATACGCTCCACGCTAGCCGACGGCATCCGCGCGGTTATTTCACAGATTTTATTCAAAAGAATAGACGTTAAGGGCCGTTGTGTCGCGCTGGAAATATTAATCGCGACTCCCGCCGTGCGGAATTTAATCCGTGAATCGAAGACCTTTCAGATTCCCTCCACTATTCAGACAGGGAAAAAATACGGCATGCAACTAATGGATGACGGCATCATGGATCTCTACAACCGCGGCTGGATCAGCGCCGATGAAGCCTATACGAAGTGCAACGAAAAATCCCGTTTCCGGCAATTTTTAAAATACGCGCCATCGGATTTTACCGAAGCATAAATTATAAAGAGGCCAACCCATGAGAAAACCGGAAATAGACTACATTCTGACCAGGATGCTTGAATCAAATGTCAATATCTCCGATTTGGTGCTTACCGTGGATAAACCTTTCCAGGTGGAAGCCGCGGGCCAGCTGGTGCCGGTGGAACTCGAGCCGCCTTTTGATAAATTGACTCCGTTTCAAACAGAAATATTTGCGCTTAACATACTGAACCAGGACCAACGCCTGATTGAAACGCTGGTGCGGGAAGGTTCCTGCGATTTATCATATGAATTGCCCGGCATGGCGCGTTTCCGCGTAAATATTTTTTCTCAGCTCGGCAATTACTCCATCGTGCTCAGAAAACTGGAATCAAAGATACCCACCTGCGCCGAGCTGGGTCTGCCGGATGCGTTTTACCGCATTGCGGCGGAGAAAAACGGCATTGTTCTTGTCACCGGCGCCACCGGAATGGGAAAAACAACGTCTCTAGCCGCCGTAATCAACGAAATAAACGAAAACAACTCCTTGCATGTCATCACTCTGGAAGACCCGGTGGAATACACGCATTCCCAGAAAAGTGCCACCATCAATCAGCGGGAACTGGGCAAGGACTTTGATACTTTCGCCAACGGGTTGCGCGCCGCCCTGCGCCAGGCGCCTAAAGTAATTCTCGTGCGTGAAATGCGCGACCGTGAATCGGTGGAAATAGCCCTGACCGCGGCAGAAACAGGCCATCTGGTTTTAAGCACACTGCACACGATCGACGCCGGCCAGACAGTCAACCGCATTTTAGGTATGTTCGCCATCGACGAGGAAAACCAGATTCGCACGCGCCTGGCCGATTCTCTACGCTGGATCGTTTGCCAGCGGCTGATGCCCAAGGTAGGCGGCGGCCGCATTGCCGCCTTTGAAGCAATGGGCACAAGCCTGCGGGTGCGCGACATCATTTTGCATGGAGAGTCCGAAGGCAAAACATTCCATGACATCATCCAGCAGGGTAAGGCCTTCGGCATGATCACCTTTGACAACTGTATTGTCGAGCTTTACGAAAAGGGATTGATTGCGGAAGAAACGGCCCGCGCCTACGCTTCCAATAAATCCAACGTGGGCCGCGGCATTGACGCGATTAAAAACGCGCGCGGCGAGAGAACAACCGATTTGAAAAAACTGGAAGTGGATCTTCAGTACGGCAAAGGCAAAGTAGGTGATCCGTGGAAAGCATGATTAATTGTTTTTATCATTCAATCCTCCAAGGGAGATTAATATGAGTAATGAAACAACAGCCGGAGGAATGGATTATTCCGGCAGGCCTTTCGGGTATCTCAGCCCGGATAAGGACACGGCCATGATCTGCGTGCAGGACAAAGATATCTGCGAATTGCTTATCAAAGAACTCATTAGAATGGATTATGATGTCGTCGCGCCGACAACTTTCAAAGAGGCGCTCAGATATATGCGCTTTCATATATTCAACGTGATTATTGTTGATGAAAATTTTGACACGGACGTCTGGGAAGTAAATTACGTGCTCAATTACATCGCGGAGCAAATCATGCCGGTGCGCCGGCAGACTTTCGTCGTTTTGATCAGCGAGAGATCACCGACGATGGACAATATGCGCGCCTACAACAAAAGCGTTAATCTGATCATTAACAAAAAAGAGACTCCGGAAGCCGGAATCATTCTCAAAAAAGAAATCTCCGACAGCAAGGATTTTTATTTCCTTTTCAAGGAAACCATCCGCAAGTACGGTAAATATTAGTTTTATTTCTGCCGCGCGCGGATAATTTTTTGCGCCTCGTCTTCACGCCCCATGGCACGGTATGCAGAAATCAATCCGTTCACGCAAGCCGGATTATCTTCAAATTCCAGAGCTTTCTGGAAATATCGCGTCGCTTCCGCGAAGAATCGGGCTTTCAGCAGGGAATTTCCCAGGCGATGATAATAAAGAACTTTGCTTTTATCGTCGGCGCGGGTGACGGCCTTTTCATAGGCCGCATAAGCCTTTTCCAACTCCCGCAACTCAATATAGCTGTCGCCCAAAAAACAGTAATAAAGAAAACTGGCCTGATTGCGCGCGATGCATTTTTGCGCCAACCTTATGGCGTCCTGATGCCTTTGTGCCTGCTGAAACAACACCGCCAGCTTAAAATAAAAATGTTCTTCCATCGCCGGATCGACTTTACAGGCTTTGACAAATGCCCCTTCACTTTCGGCGAAAAAACCGGAGGCAAAAAGCGCTTCGCCCCACAAACAATAAAGCGTGGCATCGTCTTCTTCCATTTTAATCATTTTTTCATAGACAGCACAGGCCTCTCGGGCGCGGCCGGCCTTAAGGCAAGCGTTTCCCAGTTCAATCAGCAGGCCTTTATCTTCGCTCTGGGCAGCAACAGCCTTTTCACAAACTTTCACCAGATCATAATATTTCTTTTCCTGCTTATAAATACGCACGAGCTCATCATAGGCAAATCCGGTGAATACTTTTCTCTTTAGTTCTATTTCAAAGAGATGATGAAAGTAATCTAACGCCCGCTGCGTGTCACCGCTGTCATAATACGCCCAGGCCAGCATCAGCAACGCCGATTCTTCTTCAGGGCAGGCTTCATGAATTTCCCGCAGCAGCCCGATGGCCTGGGTGTATTTATTTTCTTTCAGATAGCTTTCCGCCTGTTCCAGTTTTTTATGGCTGTTCATCGCTTTTTAAAAATAAAAAGGGGAGAAAAATCTCCCCTTTTGATCAACAACTGCAGGAACCGCAGCCGCCGCCTGCGGGCTGCGCAAGGTTTGAAGTTAATTTGAACCCGGAACCCTTGGGTGAGTCGATGAAATCAACAGTGATCGGCTTGGCCTGATCATAAATGTTTTTTTCAATGATATATTTCGTTCCCTTTTCTTCAAAAACCCGATCGTCATCTTTTGGCCCATCCAGAACCATCCCCAAAGCGGGGCCGGATCAGCCAATGGAAAGGGTTATTCTTATGGCCAGCGTCCCATCCTTATCTTTAAGAAAGTCTTTGATTACTTCTGCCGCTTTATCCGTCACGGTAAGCATTATGTTTCCTCCTTAATCAACAGCGCAAATACTGTCTTTGAATTTTTTATAAGTTAGCCATATTCACTCAATTGTCAATTATATTTTATCCTTCCTTGCAAAATATATCATGAAATCATCCTGTTGGAAAAATAATGGCTCGCCGATCTTCGGACTTTGCCGCTTTTTTGCGTCATCATTTTTTGTGCGCCGGCACGACGAAAAGCCCCTCTTGATATTAACAAATTAAAAATGTAATAAGACCAAATAAATTAATAAGAAAAGAGAACAGAGCGCAATGAATGAAAAGCCGTTTGCCACGTTTCAGAATGTTATTTTCTTTGTTTTGCTTGGAATTATCACCCTTTTTTTCGGCTACCTCCTGCAGGTTTTTTTCTTTGCCATATTCTGGGCTGTTTTGATCACCGGCTTTTTTTCTCCCCTGAACAAACTACTGCTCGGGAAGCTAAGAAGCCCAAGCCTGTCCGCCGGCATTACCCTGGTGGTTGTTATCATTTGCCTTATTCTGCCCGTCGGATTGTTGAGCAGCCTGTTGATTAACGAGTTTATAGAAATTTATGAGGCGGTCGATTCCGACAGAAGCAGGTGGCTGGACA
>JBBIHZ010000172.1:0-4632 GCA_037446735.1 Deltaproteobacteria bacterium | reverse complement strand
ATTTATTTTACCGGCGATACCGAAGAGGAAATTGAATTCAAAAGAAGAATGATTTGGGATGCTCTGCAGGAGTTCATTGATTCCAAAGACGGCGGATTCATGAACGTGCAGTATACCAAAGATATGTTGCTGGAGATGCCCCAACGTGGCATCGCCAATTTTGCTGATGTGCCCAAAGGCGGCGGGTTTGAGTATTCCGGGCCGATAACGATTATCGAACATTTTCCGCAATACGCGGCCAAGGTAATTGAACTCGCCAAAAAATATGATGTTCTTTACGCCAGCTCCGCGCGTCTTATCTGCGGCGGTCACTGCATGATGTTCAGCATTTCGTTCGCTTTTAACCGCAATAATCAGGCGATGATGAAACGGGTCAAAGAAGCTCTTGATGAAGCCACGGCTTTTGCCCTCGAGATGGGCGCCGTTCCCTGGAAGCCGAACTTTATGGAACAGCAGATGACGATGAAAAAAATACATCCCGCGACACTCAAGCTTATGCAGATGATAAAGCGCAATCTTGATCCGCAGGGCATCATGAATCCCGGAAATTGGGAGGTGAACTAATGGCCTACTTACGAAACCTGGAACATGGAGATATTGTCCACAGATGTTTTCGTTGCGGGTATTGCAAATTTCCCACGGACTATAGTGATTTCAACTGTCCTTCCTATAAGGCGTTCGGCTGGGACACATTCGCGCCGGGCGGCAGAATGTGGCTGATTCGCGCCTGGCTTTCGGGCGAAATCGAAACAAGTCCTCGTTTCGCAGAAATTCTCTATTCATGCGTGGCGTGCGATAACTGCAAAAATCAGTGCGTCTTTGAAAAATTCCGTGATTTCCTGCCGGATGTGTTTCAGGAGACAAAAGCGGAATTGGTCGATGATGGACTCATTCCTCCCGCCGTGCGTGACTATTTCAAGGCGATTGTTACGAGTGGCAATCCTTATAAGCTGCCGCAGACCCAGAGAGGCAAGTGGGCGGAAGGCACGGGACTGCAGAAGTATGCCGGGCAGGAATATCTCTTTTATGCGGGATGCGTCGGGTCTTACGATGAAGTCGGGCAAAAAATGGCCAAAAGCGTGGGAAGCATGCTGGTTAATACCGGGGTGTCCGTTGGCATTTTCGGAGAGGAAGAAAACTGCGACGGCAACGAAGTGAGAATCCTGGGAGAAATGGGTTTGTTTAATGAACTCGCCCAGGCCAATATTGAAAAATTCAAGGCAAAGGACGTCAAAAAAATAATCACGCTTGACCCGCACGCGCTTAATGCTTTTAAAAATGATTATCCGAAACTGGGCGCCAGGTTTCAGGTGCTTCATTACACCGAGATTTTCGCTTCTTTGGTGAAAAAGAAAAAAATTAAATTTAAAAAATATCCGGCAAAAATCACTTATCACGATCCCTGTTACCTGGGACGGCACAACCAGATATACAATCCGCCACGCGAAATTTTGCGCGCCATTCCGGGTGTGGAACTAATCGAGATGCGCCGCCACGGCCCGGATGCTTTTTGCTGCGGCGGGGGAGGCGGAAATTTCTTTACGGATATTCTGGGCACGGGCGAAGACAGCGCGGGGCGCGTGCGCGTGCGGGAAGCGCTGCAAACAGGAGCGAATATTATCGCTGTCGCCTGTCCGACCTGCGCGAAGATGCTTACTGACGCGGTGAAGATGGAAAATCTGGAAGATAAGCTGGAAGTTCTGGGTATCGCCGAAATTATGGCGCAGGCGCGAAAATAATCAGGAAAGGAAGTGTGTAATTAATGGATAAGGAAAAAATGCTTCAGGAAGTTTTCGCTAAGGCGAAAGAGGGTGAACTAACGGGAGGCAACTGCGCGCAGTGTTCTTTGGCCGCTATCTTGGATGTAATGGGCGTTGATGATGAAAATGTGATCAGATCCGTCACGGGACTGGCCGACGGCGTGGGGCTTTCCGGCGATGGCCACTGCGGCGCTCTTTCCGGCGGCACAATCGCCATCAGTTATTTTTTCGGCAGAAAGAAGGAAGATTTACACAGAGTAGGCAAGCAGTTAAAAGCGCTTCTTCTGGCGAAAAAACTGCACGCGGAATTTGTGAAGGAGTTTTCCACCTGTCGGTGCCACGATATACAAATTAAGCAGTTTGGACGGTTTTTTGATCTTTATAATATGGAAGATTTGAAGGCGGCGCAGACCGCGGGCATGCCGGAAAAATGCGCGACTTTGGTGGGTAAGACCGCGCGCCTGGCGCTGGAAATCATTCTGGAGGAAAAGGAAAAAGAGGCAAAAAAGGGCGAACCGCGGGAACTGCCGGTTGTCTAGTAACCTGTGTTTGACTGCGGGAAAATCATGCCTATATTCAGAATATAAGCTCTCGAAAGGCATAAAAAAATGAATGAATTTTTGGTTTTAGTTATCGTGGTTGGCGTATGGGTTTTTCTCCAGGCCTGGCTTTTGCCGCGACTGGGAATTTCCACCTGAATGAGGCCGGCCTGTCCGGGCAAGGACAGAAAGGCAAAGGAAGAAGTTACAGATATTGAAACCAGATAGGTTATAATAGGACAAATTATAAACCTCAACTAGCAAGAAAGGAGAAACGTATGAAAAAGAACATGGGAACTGTGGATAGAGTTATCAGAGTTTTATTGGCCGTGGTTGTCCTGATTCTTTATCTGACGGGTAATATCACCGGTCTGGCAGCGGTTATTCTGGGCATCATCGCGGTGATTTTCGTCGTGACCAGCATTATCGGTTTTTGCCCCCTTTATGTGCCTTTCAAAATTTCTACCATTAAGAAATCCTGATATGAAAAAAGGGTGATAACATTCTTTTGTTATCACCCTTTTTTATTTACGACTTTTAATTAATCTTAAATTATTTTTTGCAGGGCCCGATATATTTACCCGATATTTTATTAGCAAGCTGCATTTCGGGTTGGCCTTTTGTCTTTATTTTGGTTGTTGAAGATCCGTCGAAGGTGTTTCCTTTATAGGTTGTTTTTCCCTCGGTAATCATCAGGCCGTCTTTACCCCAGCATTCCATTTTGTAGGTTACGGTATCGCCGCTTACTTTATAATCTTTCACTTTGCATTCATAATCGTCTGAAGCGGATTTTGGCACGGGTTTATCCTTGGTAATGCATTGTTTTACAGTGGTGGCCGGCATCTGCACGGGCACGCCCTTCATTTCAGCCTTGGTGGTTATTTCCCAAAGGCCTTCTTTGATTTCGGCAAGAGAGCCGGAAGCCCAAAGAAGAGAAATTAAAACGGCAAAAAAAGCAATTTTTTTATTGAACATAATATGCCTCCTTCTTTCTGGATTATCTTTTTAATTTGGTTTTGCTGAACTTATCATAAGCCGGGAAAAATCTTAAAATATTTATTGTGCCGCGGGCAAAAATTTTTTTGCTCAAAACAATCTGGACAGGAATAGGTGAAAAACCACCGGGGAAAATCTTTCTTTAGAATCGGATATTTACTGACCGGGGGTCGTATTTTTACCGCTCCAAATACAAAACACTAAGATCATAATATCTCTTGACATATTCAAAAATATCTTTTAATGTGCCAGTTAACGTAAGGTGATACTTTAACAGTCGGAAAAGCAGAAAATTCTCATTGATGAATCCTGGTTCTTCGATAGCGGTTATTTAAGGAAACTGTTGGAGCAGAAAGAAATTTATGTCGGGTTTTGTCCATAAAACAATAGCACAGGTAATCAGTGATACCGCCGCGCGTTATCCGCTCGTGGACGCGCTTATTCATCCGGATTTCGGCGTGCATCTTAATTATCAGGAATTTTATGTTCAGTGCCGAAGAGTGGCCAAAGGGCTCATGGCGCTGGGCGTTAAAAGAGGCGACCACATATCCGTCTGGACAACCAATATCCCGGAATGGATTTACCTGCAGTTTGGCCTGGGCATGGTCGGCGGTGTGCTGGTAACAGTGAACACAAATTATCAGTCGCACGAACTCGAATATATTCTTAAACAGTCCGATTCCAGCGCTTTGTTTGTTATGGAGGCCTACCGAGATGTCAACTTCTATGAAACCGTGCGCCGTGTTGTTCCCCAACTGGATACGGCGAAACCGGGAGAGGTTAATTGTGAAAATCTCCCGCTTTTGAAAAAAGTAATATATATTGGAAAAAGGGAAAATGCTCCGGGCATGTTGCGCTTTGAGGAAATGCTGGCGCGCGGTGAGGCAATCTCCGATGCCCAACTCGATGAACGCATCAAGTCACTTGATGAAAACGACGTAATCAACATGCAGTACACGTCAGGAACCACCGGCTTCCCCAAAGGCGTGATGCTTACCCATCACAATATCGTTAATAACGGCCGCATGGTCGGCGACGTGATGGGCATGACCGAGAAGGATAAGCTGCTTATTCAGGTGCCGCTTTTTCACTGCTTCGGTTGCGTAATGAGCACGATGAATTGTGTCTATCATGGTTCAACCATGGTCGTGCTGGAATTTTTTGACCCCCTCAAGGCGCTTTTGGCCATAGCCGATCAGCGATGCACGGCGATAAACGGCGTGCCCACAATGTTTGTGGCCATTTTAAACCATCCTGACTTTGATCACCATGATCTGACCTCCCTTCGGACCGGTATCATGGCCGGAGCGCCTTGTCCCATAGATCGGAAGAGCACA
>JBBIHZ010000171.1:0-4668 GCA_037446735.1 Deltaproteobacteria bacterium | reverse complement strand
GAACCCACGACGTCCAGCTTGGGAAGCTGACATTCTACCGCTGAATTACGCCCGCTCAGTGAAGGGAAATCTTATTCAACGGGGCCATTTTGTCAAGTTGTTTTCATGATAATCGAGCTTGAATATGAAACTTGTTTTGTAGAATATTTCAAACAATGTTTATTTGATTTTCAAGGAGACTTTGTTTAGAAAATATGTAGCATTAAAAACAAATTTTTTATAAAATTAATGTTTTAAGGATTACATATAGTAATTATTATGTAGAATAAATAAACGTTCGGGGACTTATCTATGATTGATTTCGCCTATTCTTTTCATAATTATATTATGTAGAATTAGTTTCCGTCATTATTGCACCAATAATTGGCATTAAATTTTGGAAAAAACAAAGAACAAGAGAAAGCTTTGTGCTTGCTTTAGGGATATTGATTATAGCTCTTGGAATATTAATTAGGATACTTACAAATCTTATAATAACGTTAATGCATGTAATTGACAACGCAACAAAAATGGTAGATTTCCCTTTGAGTCTGTATATAGGCCTTGTGATTGAAACCACAGGCATTGTTGTTGCGGTTGCTGGGTTTGCTTTGGTCACATGGAAAATGAAAAGGAATACACAACAAGGTCAATACAGCTAATCGCTACGCTCCTGCTGATTTCTATGGGACAGATACACTTAAAACAATTAAAGGGTAGTTAGATTTCTTTGATTAATCCTTTCCCCCAAAATATTTTAATTACTTCGTCTGAATTTTCCACGGTAAAACCGATCCGCCACCATTTGTAACGAATATAAGCGACAAAAATCTTATCTCGTTTGTATCTTTGAAAATCTTTGGGAAACCAGGTTTTGAAATCGCCCGTGCCGTGAAAGCGGAATTTGCCGTTCCAGATAGTCGCTTTTTTGACAACAATTTTTTCGATATCGGCAAATAAAACTAAGCGGTCGCGCTCGAAAAAGCTGTAACGCCGGAAAAGAATACTATCGCGCTTAATTTCTATCAGTGAATCAGAGTAGATTATATCTTTGGTCATTCTTGAGATCGTACCACAGTTTTTATTTGTCATTGTGAGGCGGCGGATGCGGCAATCTTTATATTGTCACATGTTTATGAGATTGCTTCGTTCGCTTCACTCTCTCGCAAAGACATTACTAAACGCCTTTGCTGCGCACAAGAACCGAGTTGGCATGCGCCTCCAACCCCTCCATTTGCGCGAAGCGTATGGTCGGCGCGGCCAGATTCTCGAGCGCGGTGGGGGTAAAAAAAGAAACGCTCATATGCCTGATAAAGTCATAGACACCCAGCGCCGAGGAAAAACGCGCCGTGCCGGAAGTGGGCAGAATGTGATTGCCGCCGGCCAGATAATCTCCCAGTGCTTCCGGTGTATAGCTTCCCACAAAAACGGAACCGGCGTTTTTGATATGAGGTAGAATTTCCTGCGTATTTTGCGCCATTAGCTCCAGATGTTCCGGTGCGAAATCGTTGGCCAGGCGCACAGCCTGATTGATGTCCTTGGTAATAATTATCGCGCCGTATTTTTGCAGGGAGCTTTGGATGATTTTTTTTCGGTTCGCTGTTTTCATTTGTTTTTGAATTTCCTGCGCAACCCGGCGTGCGAGGTTTTCCGAAGGCGTTAAAAGAACGGATGCCGCCATTTCGTCGTGTTCCGTCTGGCCCAGCATATCCGCCGCGATAAAAGAGGCGTTAGCCGTATCGTCAGCGATGATTAATATTTCGCTGGGGCCGGCAATCATGTCGATTCCTACCTGGCCGAAGACCAGTTTTTTGGCCGCCGCGACATAAGCGTTGCCCGGACCGACGATTTTATCCACGCGGGGAATCGTTTGTGTGCCGTAGGCCAAAGCGGCAATGGCCTGCGCGCCGCCGATTTTGAAAATCCGTCCAATGCCGCATATTTTTGCCGCGGCGATTACCAAGGAATTTATTTTTCCTTCCTTGGCCGGGCTGACAACAATTATCTCTTCCACGCCGGCAATTTTCGCCGGTATCGCGGCCATCAGCAGCGTTGAAGGATAAAAAGCTTTGCCACCGGGAGCATAAATGCCGACTTTTTGCAGAGGCAAAATTCTCTGGCCTAATTCAATGCCTTCTTCATCTTTAACAGTCCAGCCCTGAACTATTTGATTGCGGTGATATTTTTCGATACGTGCGGCGGCCAGCTTCAAAATTTCCAAATTCTGAGGATTGACTTTTGCCAGTGCCTCTTTTTTTTCTTCCGGTGTTACTTCGACTGTTTTAGCGGTTAATTTACATCCATCGAACTTGACTGTGTATTTAAATAACGCCGCGTCGCCTTTAGCGGCTACTTCTTTTACGATTCGGGTTACCGCTGATAAAAGCGTGGGAGAAAATGTTCCTCCTCTTTGACGCAATTTTCGGAAAAAATTCTTAAAATTTTTATCGCCGGCATTTATTGTTTTCATTTTATTGTGCCACCCTTTTTATATTTGCGCCCACGGCGGAAAACTTTTTTTCTATTTGCTCGTAGCCGCGGTCGAGATGATAGACGCGGGAAATTTCCGTCGACCCTTTGGCAACCAGCGCCGCGAGAACCAATGATGCCGAAGCCCGCAAGTCCGTGGCCATAACCGGCGCGCCGCGCAGGGCGGATAAGCCGCGCACAATCGCGTTATTTCCCTGGATGGTGATATCCGCGCCCATCCGCGCCAGCTCGCTGACATGCATAAAGCGGTTTTCAAAAACCGTTTCCGTAATCACACTCAGGCCGTCGGCGATGGCCATATAAGCCATCATCTGCGCCTGTAAATCGGTAGCGAAGCCGGGGTAGGGGAGCGTCTTGACATCGACACTGCTGATTTTTTTCGCGCCGGCTGCTTTCAGGCCGCCATTGATGGGAGAAATTTTCATACCCGTGTCGCGTAGTTTGTTGGCTAGAGCTTCCAGATGTTCAGGAATGCAGCCCAGGATGTTCAATTCTCCGCGTGTCATGCCCGCGGCAATCATAAAAGTGCCCGCTTCGATGCGATCGGGAATAATTATTCCTTCGGTCGGTTTTAGTGAGGTGACCCCTTCTATTTTTATCACATCTGTTCCCGCGCCGCTGACTTTCGCGCCCATGCCGTTTAATACTTCCGCCAGATTGACGACTTCCGGTTCGCAGGCGGCGTTGCGCAGAATGGTTGTCCCCTGGGCGAGTGTCGCGGCCATCATCACGTTTTCCGTGCCGGTGACCGTGGAAATATCAAAATATATTTCCGCGCCCTTTAATTTTTTGGCTTTGGCTTCAATGTAGCCTTCTTTTAATTCTATCTGCGCGCCCATATCTTCGAGGGCCTTGATGTGCAGGTTTACCGGGCGCGCGCCGATGGCGCAGCCGCCGGGAAGAGATACGCGCGCCACGCCCACGCGTGCTACGAGAGGCCCCAAAACCAAAACGGAGGCCCGCATTGTTTTCACCAGTTCATAAGGGGCGACAAAGCTCGTGATTTTATCCACGTTGATGTGGAGAGTTTTTCCTCCTTCAATCTGCGCGCCCAGATTTCGCAGCAGTTTTTTGATTGTTCTGATATCCATCAGGGCGGGGATGTTGTGAAAAGTGTTTGTTCCTTCAGTAAGAAGCGCCGCCGCCATAACCGGCAGTGCCGCGTTTTTCGCGCCGCTTATTTGCACATCACCGTGCAGCGGTTTTCCGCCCTGAACAATGATTTTATCCAATTATTTTTTCCTTCCCCTGATGACGCGGTCGTGGCCGGCGTAATCCTGCCGTACGGTAATATTTTCGAAAAATCCGCGCTCTTGCATAATATCGCGTATTTTTTCGGCCTGCGGTGCGCCGATTTCCAAAAGCAGCCAGCCGTCTTGCTTCAGATAATTTCCTGATTGATATATCAATTTTTCGTAAAATTCCACACCTGTTTGCCCGGCAAAAAGCGCTATTCTGGGTTCAAAATTTCTCACCCCCGCCGGAAGCTCTATATATTCCGCGGCGGAGATATAGGGAGGATTGGAGACAATTATATCAAAGAGCCCTTCCACCGGCGCGAATAAGTCGCCTTCGAGAAATTCAATTTGTTTTTCCAGATTTAAAGTGTGCGTATTTTTTTTGGCAATCCGAAGCGCTGCGGCAGATATATCCGTGGCGGTGATTTTAGATTCAGGAAGCTCTGTGGCCAAAGCCAGAGCGATAGCGCCGCTGCCGGTTCCGATATCCAAAATGCTTGGTTGATTAATAGCTTTTGCGATATCCAGAGCTTCTTCGACGATGATTTCCGTGTCCGGCCGGGGGATTAAGACGTCTTTGTTTACTTCCAGCACAAACGACCAGAATTCCTTGCGTCCGGTTAGGTAGGCCATCGGCTCCGATTTGATCCTGCGGGAAACAAGTTTTTTAAAAACGGCTAACCGGGATTTGCTGATTCGCATTTCCGGATTTTTGAGAAATTCGAGGCGGTCGTTTTTCAGGCAAAAGGCCAATAACACTTCCGCGTCCAGCCGGGCTGAAGGAATGCCCGCGTCTTCCAAAAGGCGTGTCGTGTCATTTAAAATTTCCCGAACGGTCATGCTCAAGATTAAAGATTCGACCTCTAATTTCTCCTAAACGCTTTACTTTTTCTATATATTAATAATTTCATTATCATCTATTTCTGTGACTTTTTGACGAGATATAATCAAAAGTTGTGTT
>JBBIHZ010000170.1:0-4679 GCA_037446735.1 Deltaproteobacteria bacterium | reverse complement strand
CGCACGCCGCCTTTACACGATCATGGAGAAATTGCTGGATGATATTTCCTTTGACGCGCCGGATATGAAAAACAAAGAAGTAAAAATTGACGACAAAACGGTGGAAAAGAAACTCGAAGATATTATTGAAGATGAAGATTTGAGCCGATATATCTTATAAGCGGAGTTGCGATGATGGATAATATACAGGAGTCAATGCAGCGGGCGGATATTCTGCTGGAAGCCCTGCCTTACATCCGGCGTTTTTACAACAAAACGATTGTCATAAAATACGGCGGGCACGCCATGGTGGATGACGAGCTCAAGGACAAGTTCGCCAAAGACGTTGTCATGATGAAATACATCGGCATCAATCCCGTTGTTGTGCACGGCGGCGGGCCGCAGATTGGCGACTTTCTGAAAAAGCTGGGCAAGGAATCCAAATTTGTTCAGGGGATGCGCATTACCGATAAAGAAACGATGGATATTGTGGAAATGGTTTTAGTCGGTAAAGTCAATAAGGAAATCGTCGGATTAATAAACAACCACGGCGGCAAAGCAGTGGGCTTAAGCGGCAAGGACGGCAATTTAATCGTTGCGGAGAAATACTTTTTAAGCGAAGAAAAAGCCAAACACACGCCGCCGGAAATTATCGATATCGGCCTGGTGGGCAAAGTTATGGCGATAAACGCGCAGTTGATCACTTCAGTGGCGCAAAATGGTTTCATTCCGATTATCGCGCCCACCGGCATCGGCGAACGGGGGGAAACCTACAATATCAATGCCGATATCGTCGCCGGGGAAATTGCCGCCGCGTTGCAGGCGGAAAAATTGCTGCTTTTAACCGATGTCCCGGGCGTCATGGATCATAATAAGAAGTTGATCAATACAATGAATTCTAAAAAGGTGCAGAAACTGATTGACGAAGGCGTGGTCGAAGGCGGGATGTATCCCAAGGTGAAATGCTGCCTGAAAGCGCTCAAAGGCGGCGTGAAAAAAGCGCATATTGTTGACGGACGCCTTAAACATGCAATATTGTTGGAAGTGTTCACCGATAAAGGTATCGGCACGGAAATAGCCATCTGATATTCTGGTATAAGGAAACGGGCGGAAATGATTGAGCAGGAAATAAAGGCGTTGGCCGATGAAAATATCATGCAGACCTATAAAAGGTTCCCCTTGGTGCTTGCCAAAGGAAAGGGGCAGAAAGTTTGGGATGCAAACGGAAAGGAATATCTTGATTTTGTAGCTGGAATCGCCGTGTGTAATCTGGGACATTCTCATCCCGGTGTGATTGCCGCGCTGACCAAGCAGATGAAAAAGTTAACGCATGTTTCCAATCTGTACTATACAGAACCGCAGGCGCGGCTGGCCAAACTGTTGGTGGATAATTCGTTTGCCGACAAGGTTTTTTTCTGCAACAGCGGCGCGGAAGCAAATGAGGCGGCCATCAAGCTGGCACGAAAGTACGCGCACGAAAAACTCGGAGACGATAAGTTCGAGCTTATCACGATGAAAGATTCTTTTCATGGCCGCACGATGGCCACGATAACGGCGACAGGCCAAGAGAAGTTTCAATTTGGCTTTACGCCCCTTCTGGAAGGTTTTACCTATGTTCCTTTCAATGATTTGCCTGCTTTGGAAAAAGCGATTAATAAAAAAACCTGTGGTGTGATGGTTGAGCCGATTCAGGGTGAGGGCGGGGTTAATATTCCCGATGATAATTATTTTCAGGGCGTGCGGGCGATTTGCGACCGGCACAATATATTGCTGATTGTCGACGAAGTGCAAACGGGCATTGGTCGGACGGGGAAATTGTTCGCGTACGAACACGCGGGAATTGAACCGGACATCATGACGTTGGCTAAAGCCCTCGGCAACGGTTTTCCGGTTGGCGCGATGCTGGCAAAGAATAAAATCGCTCAGGTATTCACGCCGGGTAATCATGCATCCACTTTCGGCGGCAATCCCCTGGCCATGTCGGCGGCGCTGGCCACATTGCAGATTATGCTTAAGAAAAATATTTTGGAAAACTCCCGGAAAGTGGGAGAATATTTTTTAGCGCAGTTAAAGAAACTTAAGGAAAAACACGGCATAATAAAAGATGTCCGGGGAAAAGGTTTGATGCTGGCCGCGACTCTTGAGGTGGAAGCGGCGGATATTGTTCAAAAATGTATGCAAAAGGGGCTGCTCATCAACAGTGCGGGAGGCAAGACGCTACGTTTTGTCCCGCCTTTGATTATTACCACGAAGGATGTGGATCAGGCGGTGGCTATTCTTGATAAAGCTTTGGAGGGCCAATGAAGAAAGACTTGCTCAGCATTCATGATTTGGCGCCGGATGACTTTGAATTAATTTGGGAAAAGGCCGCAAAGCTAAAAAAGGATTTAAAGGAAGGGCGAACGCACGCTTCATTGCAGGGAAAGACGCTGGGGATGATTTTTGATAAATCGTCAACCAGGACGCGCATTTCCTTTGAGGTTGGCATGTATCAGTTAGGCGGCATCGCGCTTTTTTTGAGTTCGCGCGACACACAGATCGGGCGCGGCGAAACTATCGCAGATACGGCGCGCATGGCGTCCGTTTATCTCAACGGCATCATGATACGGACTTTCGCTCAGGAAGCGGTGGAAGAATTTGCCCGCTTTGCCGCGATTCCGGTGATTAACGGACTGACGGATCTTTTGCACCCCTGCCAGATATTGAGTGATTTATTCACCATCAAAGAGAAAAAAGGCTCATATAAAGGAATAAAAGTGGCTTACATCGGCGACGGAAATAATGTTGCCAATTCCTGGATAGAAGCTGCCGCCAAACTGCCTTTTGAACTGGCACTTGCCTGCCCGGAAGGATATGATCCGGACAAAAACGTTATGGCCAAGGCCGTGCAGGAGGCCAAAAAAGAAATTAAAATACACCGCGAACCTATTGCCGCCGCGAAAGAAGCGGATATCCTGTATACGGATGTCTGGGCCAGTATGGGTCAGGAAGCGGAAAATGAGCAAAGGGAAAAAGTTTTTAAGAATTACCAAATAAACGCGCAGGTGCTGAAAGAAGCGAAGAAAGACGCCATGGTGATGCACTGTTTGCCCGCGCACCGGGGAAAAGAAATAACCGCCGATGTGCTGGAGGGGCCGCAGTCTATCGTCATTGAACAGGCGGAAAACCGCCTGCATGTGCAGAAAGCGATTCTGGAGATACTTTTATAGGAGGGAATGATAAATTGTCGGAAAAAATCAAGAAAGTTGTTTTGGCTTATTCGGGCGGATTGGACACATCCGTTATTGTCCGTTGGCTGATTGATACATACGGCTGCGAAGTAGTTTGTTTTGCGGCGGATCTGGGGCAGAAAGAGGAACTGACGGGATTAAAAAAGAAAGCGATAAATACCGGCGCCAGCAAAATCTATATCGAAGACCTGAGAGAAGAATTCGCACGTGATTTCGTTTTTCCGGCGCTACGCGCCAACGCGCTTTATGAAGGGACGTATCTTTTAGGGACTTCACTGGCGCGTCCGCTGATTGCCAAAAAACAGATCGAGATCGCCAAAAAGGAAAGGGCCGACGCCGTTTCGCATGGCGCTACCGGAAAGGGAAACGATCAGGTGCGTTTTGAGCTCACCTACATCGCTTTAAATCCTTCCATTAAAATCATTTCTCCCTGGAAGGATGAGAAATGGAATTTGAATTCACGCGAGCTGATGATTGATTACGCGGAAAGGCACAAGATTCCTGTGGCGCTCACAAAGGCCAAACCCTACAGTTCTGACCGCAATCTGTTGCACATTTCCCACGAGGGAGGAATTCTGGAAGATCCCTGGGCGGAGCCGCCGGAAGATATTTTTGTTCTGACCAAATCTCCGGAAACGGCGCCGGATAAACCTACGTATGTGGAAATCGATTTTGTCAAAGGTAATCCCGTCGCGATTAACGGCAAAAAAATGTCGCCTGCTGTTCTTATGGACAAAATCAACCAAATCGCCGGTGAAAACGGCGTGGGGCGCGTGGACTTGGTGGAGAACCGTTTCGTGGGGATGAAATCCCGCGGTGTTTATGAAACACCCGGCGGAACTGTTTTGTGGGCGGCGCACCGCGCGGTGGAATCACTCACGATGGACAGGGAAGTCATGCTGATGCGTGATTCACTCATTCCCAAATACGCGCAGTTTGTCTATAACGGATTCTGGTATTCTCCGGAGATGGAAACGCTCCAGGCATATATAGACGCGACGCAGGTAAATGTTACCGGCACGGCCCGAATGAAATTGTATAAGGGAAGCTGCTTTGTTGTCGGACGCAAAGCGCCGCAGTCGCTTTATAGCGAAGATTTTGCCACGTTTGAGAAAGATAATGTCTTCAACCAGATGGACGCGATTGGATTTATCAAACTCAACGGGCTGCGCCTGAAAATACGCAGTTTGTTAAAGGCTAAAAGCGGCAAAAAATAAAACACGGGGACAAAATTATGGCCCAGAAGAAAAAACCATGGGGCGGGCGTTTTGAAAAAGCAACCTCCAAAGATGTGGAAAACTTCACTTCTTCGTTGTATTTTGATTGCCGTCTTTATCCCTATGATATTGAAGGCTCCATCGCGCACGCGCAGATGCTGGCCGCGCAGGGGATAATATCGCGCGCCGAGGCACATAAAATCTGTACGGGCTTAAAGAACATTTTGCGGGATCTGGAAAAAGGCAAGATCAC
>JBBIHZ010000169.1:0-4695 GCA_037446735.1 Deltaproteobacteria bacterium | reverse complement strand
CAGAATGACATGATTTGCCCGGTCTATTAACCGCAATTCAAATGCAGTTTATCCGCCATACATGACATGGAAAATATTTATCGCCGACTTGGAGGAAAGTTTATCCTCCGGCTTTAAAACGCGGCCATCGGCAATAAGCGTGGCCAGGCGCGAATGGGGAATTTCCAGCAAAGCCAACAAATCAGCCGCCCGGGACCCTGCGGGCAATTCCACATCCAAACCTTTATCCGGCAAATAGCCTGGCACAACGGTTGAAAGAGAGCCAAAAAGCTTAACCTTAATCTTCATCAAGGCATCTCATCATAAAGCAAGCGTGGCGTCAAGCTCCTCGTCCTTCACTGCGAAGACCACATTATGAGGCGGCAACGCTTCTTTATAGTAAAATTCCGGCAGGCGGTCATCCTTGCTGGTAATGCCGGCCTTCTGATTAAACTCTTTTTCCATTTTAAGCGTGCGGATGCCCAACTCAGCAATGGCATTGCCTTCCAGTTGCTTGCCGATTTTCGCGCTGATGGCCTGAAGCAGCGCCGCGCCCGCTTCGGGCGAAGCTAAAGCAACGGCTGCCAGGATGCAAAGGCCGATGCTGTCCATCGCCGCCATGGCGATTTGCGAACCGCGCGAAGCGGCAACCTGCCCCTCTGGTTTTAAAGGATCAAGTTTTTTAGCCATATACAAACCAAACACATTGCCCGCGGTATGATCGGCGCCCATCGTTGACGTGGCGTAGGTAACACCCAATCCCTGCATAGCGCGGGGATCATAAGCGGCGACACTTTGTCCTTTCACCGCCGGAATACGATGATGCTTAAAATGCCTCCCCACTGCTTCCGGACCATCGCCGATAATTTTGCCTATCTCTGATCCTTTCACTACTTCTTCCAGCATTTCTATCGCGGCCGGACCATCGCCGAATTTTTTGTATCCTGCGTCCATTGCCACGGCAATGGCCACGCCGGTATTCATCGTGTCCAACCCAATATCGTCACAAAGGAAATCAAGGCGCGCGATGACGTCCAGATCTTTGATGCCGGTCATGCCGCCCAGCGCCCAGATGGTTTCGTACTCCAGTGAAGATGTCACATATTTCCCATTGGCATCATTAAAAATATTGGAACAATGAATGGCGCACTGGGCACAGCCCATGTGCCCGGGGCCGCCGCCGCGCTCTTTCATGACTTTGCTCAATGTTTCGCCGCTGATATTCTCCCAGCCGTCGAGAACTCCTTTTGTCGCGTTGTAGCTGGGAAAAGCGCCCATGGCGTTTATCGCCGCCAGAATTCCCGCCGTGCCGAAATTTCCCAGAAGCTGACCGGTGAAAGGATTTTCTTTAAGCTTGAGCGCAAAAGTTTTTGCCGCTTCTTTAAACGCTTCGGGATTGGCAATCGCGTCCGCGCTTTTACCGCGCCTGTTCACAACCAGCGCTTTTAAACCTTTGGCGCCCATGACCGCGCCCACGCCGCCGCGCGCCGCCGCCCGGCAGGGACGGTCATCAACGTCGGAAACCTGAATGGATGCCGATTTCATCAGATGCTCACCGGCAGGACCGATGCACATAACCGAAATTTTGTTGCCGAATGAATCAATCAGCTTTTCCAGCAGTTTATAGGTGCGCATGCCTTTGTACTCATTAGCTTTAATCAGGCTGGCTTCTCCCTTCTCGTCGATGCCGAGAATAAACATTTCGCCCGGCGATGGTTTTCCTTCCACGATGATCGCTGTGATTCCCAGATGCCCGAGCGCGACGGCTATCGTCCCGCCGCCATTGCTTTCCTTTATCGTTCCGGTAAGCGGGCTTTTCGTGCCCACCGAAATCCGGCTGGTGTTGACAAAATTCGTGCCGCTGAGCAGGCCTGGAGCGAAAATAAGTTTGTTTTCCTGCCCCAGCGGATCACACTTAGGCGGCACTTCTTTATTCATCACCGCGGCCGTCAGCGCTCTGCCGCCCAAACCAACATAATCAGGGGCTAATTCTTCCACGCAAATGCTTTTCTTCGACATGTCTACTCTGATGATTTTCATAGCCGACTCCTTTATCTATATTTTTTATTGCAAAATTTTTATAAACCACTGAAAAATGATGAATACATTGGAAAAGAATTGCCGGCCGTTATATAGTGATAACGGGATGATTATTGCCGGCGGTTTCAGATTGAAGAGATATTAAAGCAAAGCTAAAAAAGTGTCAAGAATAAAGAGCCGGATTTATCAGTCGCCTTTAAGGGCGCGTTTGATTTCGGCCGCGTAATTGCTGACGATTTTGAAAAGTTCGGCATTAGCGGCATTTTCGGCAATAAGTTTAACCAATGCTGATCCGACAACAATGCCATCGGCCAAACGTGCGATTTCACGCGCCTGTTCCGGACGGGAAATACCAAACCCCACCGCTATCGGAAGTGAAGATATTTTTCGGATCTTTTTCAAATCCGCCTCAATATCGTCAATCTTAGGCGCCGCCGTGCCGGTAACGCCGGTAATGGAAATGTAGTAGAGAAACCCCGTGGCCCCGGCCGCGATTTTTTTCGCTCTTCGCATATCCGTAGTGGGAGCAATCAGAGATATAAAATCAATGCCAGCCGCGTCGGTGAATTGCCGCAGTTCCTGCGCTTCTTCCGGAGGCAGATCAACTACCAATACCCCGTCCGCGCCGGCTTTGCGTGCGTCTTCGGCAAACTTTGCCGCACCGTAGGAAAAAATCGGGTTGAAATAGCCAAACAGCACAATGGGAATCTGTGTTGTCTTTCTTGCCTCGGCAATCATCTGCAAAACACCCGCCAGCGTTGTTCCTTTCTTGAGAGAATGCTGCGCCGCTTCCTGAATGATGGGACCGTCTGCGGTCGGATCCGAAAAGGGAACTCCAATTTCCAAAATATCCGCGCCCGCTTTTTCCAACGCCAAAATTAATTCTTTGGTCGCCTCCAGCGACGGATCGCCGGCGGTTAAATAAACCACCAGCGCCTTTTCTTTACTGACGCGTAACGCTCCAAATTTTTCCGATATTCTTCCCATTATTTTCCTCGTTTCGTTTTCTTGTCAACCATGAAAGATAAGTCATGTCATCGCGAGAAGCGACGTGGCGATATTGAATTGACTCGGATTGCCACGCCATCCGAAGGATGGCTCGCAATGACAACTTGATCATGCTCTTCCATAAAAGAGCCTTGACACGACAGAAATATCAAAGCAAATCCTTTTCAATAATTGTCTGCGCGTCTTTATCGCCGCGGCCGGAAAGACAGACAATAATAATTTTCCCCTTGCTCATCCGCGGGGCGATTTTCATGGTGTGGGCCAGCGCATGCGCGCTTTCCATAGCGGGAATGATTCCTTCCTGGCGCGACAAAAATAGAAAAGCGCCTATCGCTTCCCTATCTGTTACCGTAACGTAATTCACCCTTTTGGTCGCCTGAAAATAAGCGTGTTCCGGTCCGACGCCAGGATAATCGAGCCCGGCAGCGATGGAATAAGCGTCTCTTACCTGTCCGTGCGCGTCCTGCAAAACAAACGTTTTATTGCCGTGCAAAACACCTACGGCTCCGGCATTGATGCTGGCGGAATGTTCCCTGGTATGCAAGCCACAACCCGCGGCTTCCACGCCGAACATTTTTATTTTTTTTTCGCCGACAAAAGGATAAAACATCCCCAGCGCGTTGCTGCCGCCGCCCACACAGGCAATCAATACATCAGGATTCTTACCCTCTTGCTTTTTTATTTGTCTTTTTGTTTCCCGGCCGATAACAGATTGGAAATTTCTCACCATCACGGGATACGGATGCGGACCGGCGGTTGTGCCGATAATATAGAATGTGTCGCGCACGGACGATACCCAGTAGCGCATCGCTTCATTCATCGCGTCTTTCAGCGTCGCGGTGCCGCTTTTAACCGGCACCACTTCCGCGCCCAGTATTTTCATGCGGAAAACATTTGGCGCCTGGCGGCGAATATCCTCTTCGCCCATAAATATTTTGCACTCCATGCCGAAAAGCGCCGCTACCGTCGCCGTGGCCACGCCGTGCTGTCCCGCGCCTGTTTCGGCAATAACTTTTTTCTTCCCCATCTTGCGCGCCAGAAGCGCCTGGCCGAGTGTGTTGTTGATTTTGTGCGAGCCGGTGTGATTTAAATCCTCACGCTTAAGATAGATTTTCGCGCCGCCTAAGGCTCTGGTCAACCTGCCAGCGAAATAAAGCGGCGTCGGACGGCCGGCATACTGGCTAAGGCAGTAATCAAATTCCTTTTGAAAATTTTTATCCGCTTTGGCTTTAAGATATGCTTTTTCCAGATCAAGCAGAGCGGGCATCAAAGTTTCGGCGGCATAGCGTCCACCAAAAATACCAAAATGACCATGTTTATCGGGCAGCGATTTATTCATGTTCTACTCCTTTACAAAAACCGGCTTTCCGCTCTTTATTCCGACGCTTGTTTTCTCCACAAACCGCATCAGACGAGCCATCTTATCCGCATCTTTTTTCCCCGGAGAAATTTCCACGCTGCTGTTTACATCAACCGCTATCGGCGCGACTTGCACAATAGCCTGCCTGATATTTTTCTGGTTTAGGCCACCGGAAAGAATAAGCGGCCTTTGAACGGAAAGCCTCCTGGCCATTTCCCAATCCGCCACCAGGCCGGTGCCGCCGTATAACCCCGCGTGACGGCTGTCCGCCAGAAGCGCGGCAACTTTATAAGCGCAGGCGTCTTCCA
>JBBIHZ010000168.1:4478-4749 GCA_037446735.1 Deltaproteobacteria bacterium | reverse complement strand
AAATGCTTGACGAAATAATCGACGATAAGTCAATCACGGCGCTGGTTATCACTTCCAGTGACGAAAAGAATTTCTCGCAGGGTATTGATGTCGTATGGATATTGGATCAGGCGCAGAAAAAGGAATATCAGCCGGTGATAGATTTTATCCGCGGGATGGATGTGGTTTTTAAAAAATTGGTCACCTATGCCGTGCCGGTGATTGCCGCGATAAACGGGCACGCCTACGGCAACGGATCGATTCTTTCCTGCGCGTGCGATTTTCGCTTTAT